>DBLZ01000062.1 GCA_002297545.1 Prevotellaceae bacterium UBA711
AGCCTATACCCACGACTTATAAAGCGGGCGACGAGGGACATTGCGGCCCTAAATTACATTTTGACACAGCCTCATCATACATTATGACATGACTTTAGACGAACTATACAAGGCACGCTATGTGCTGAACGGTATAATCCGCCGCACCGACCTGGTACAGGCACCGCGTCTCAATCCTGCGGCCGACATCTATCTGAAGCCGGAGAACCTTCAGGTCACCGGCTCGTTCAAGGTGCGTGGAGCGTGTTACAAGATATCGCAACTCTCCGAAGAGGAGCGTGCCCGCGGCGTGATAGCCTGTTCCGCCGGCAACCATGCCCAGGGTGTGGCACTGGGAGCCTCCCATGCGGGAGTGAAGTCCCTGATATGCCTGCCCGAAGGTGCTCCCATCAGTAAGGTGGAGGCCACCCGGCGCTATGGTGCCGACATCTGCCTGGTGCCCGGAGTGTACGATGATGCCTATCGCCATGCCCTGGAACTCAGGGATCAGTATGGCTACACCTTCGTTCACCCGTTCGACGACGAGAAGGTCATTGCCGGTCAGGGTACCATAGGCCTGGAGCTGTTGGAACAGCTGCCCGACGTGCAGACTGTCATCGTGCCCATCGGTGGCGGCGGACTGGCCAGTGGCGTGGCCTTTGCCATAAAGAGCCTCAATCCCTCCGTGGAGGTATGGGGCGTGCAGGCGGCCGGAGCACCCGGCATGTACCGCAGCATGGCCGACGGGCATGTGCAGTGCCTGCAGGGTGTGAGTACCGTAGCCGACGGCATAGCGGTGAAGCAGCCGGGCGACCTCACCTATGAGATGTGCAGTCGCTACCTCGACGGTGTGGTCACCGTCACCGAGGACGAGATATGTGCCGCCATCCTTGCCCTCATCGAACAGCAGAAACTCGTTGTTGAGGGTGCCGGTGCCGTATCCGTAGCGGCGGCCATGTTCGGCAAGGTACCCATCGAGGGCAAGAAGACCATCTGCATACTCAGCGGAGGCAATGTAGACGTCACCATCCTCAATCGCGTCATCCATCGTGGTCTGGTCAAGAGCGGCCGCATCTGCAAGCTCACTTTCACCCTGGAGGACAAACCCGGCCAGCTGGTGGGCGTCAGTCAGATCATTTCTTCCTACGGCGGCAACGTGGTGAAGGTCACGCACGAGCGTAGCGACGACTCGGACCGCGTCACGGACTGCATCCTGCAAATCCGCGTGGAGACGCGCAATCAGGAACATATCGAGTCCATCTGCCATGCCCTGACGGAGGCCGGTTTCCGGGTCAGGTGCCAGGCCAGTTAATCATGGTGCAACTTTTATATAATATAGGAGAACATAACATGAAAGCAATCAGCACAACCAAAGCGCCTGCGGCCATAGGCCCCTACAGTCAGGCGATCGAAGCCAACGGCATGCTCTTCTGCAGCGGCCAAATTCCCATCAATCCCGCCACGGGTGCCCTGGTGGAGGGAGGCATCCAGGAGCAGACACGTCAGGTGTTCCACAACATCACAGAGGTTCTGACCGCAGCAGGCACCGACCTCTCCCACGTGGTCAAGACCACTGTCTTTCTAAGCGATATGGCCAATTTCGCCGCCATGAACGAAGTCTATGCCCAGTTTTTCGCCCAGCCCTTCCCGGCGCGTTCTGCTGTGGCCGTCAAGGAGTTGCCTAAGGGCTCGCTGGTCGAGGTGGAGGTTCTCGTGGTGAAGTGACGCACGTCCTGCGGCATCGTCCCTTCATAAACCGGAAAATGCAGTTCAGACAACCGGTTTTCATGATCAGACAAACCCGTATATGCGGCTGCATATACGGGTTTGTTTTGCTGTGGCTCCGTGGGAGCGGGGCTGCTGCATCGTTGGGGCCGGTCATGTGCCCCGTGGCGTCAGGACAGTTGCGCTGCCGCCCGACGGCCCATGTCATATACGAGTTGCATGCGGCGGGCATTCTGTTCGGTGCGCCCTATGGGCAGTACATCGTCCGGCGCAATGACGGTGATGCGGCCGGCACTCTCCTCCTGTGCCAGATAGGCCAACTGGCTGTTGTACATCAGATGGCGGCGGTTCATGGCCTCGATAATGGCAGGATAGCGGCGCATGAGGGTGCGGAAGAGCGGCATCAGTCTGGTGCGTTTCTTTACGAAGCCCTTGGGCTGGGTCAGCACCACTATGTTGTGTTCGTATCCGAGGTCTTGGAAATACCGGAGCGGAATGCTGTCCGATATGCCCCCGTCCAGCAGCAGGCGTCCGCCTATGTCCACAGGATGCGATACCAGTGGCAGGGAGGATGAGGCGCGGACCCATTCCATGAACTCGTAGTCCACGGGGGCGGTGAGCCTTTTGTACACCGGCTCTCCCGTTAGGGCATCTGTACAGACGACATGGAATTCCACCGGACTTTGGGCAAAGGCCTCCTTGTCGAACGGGTCCAGCACGTCGGGCAGAGTGTGGTAGGCAAACTCGGCATCCAGCAGGTTGCCTGTGCGCAGAATGTTGCCTATGCCCATGTAGCGTGGTTCGTTTCTCATGGTCATGTTGTAGCGTATCACGCGGCCGGGCTGGCCGGATACATAGTTGCACCCGAAACATGCCCCGGCGGACACGCCCACTATGCCGTCCACCCGGATGCCGCGTTCCATCATCACGTCCAGAATGCCTGCCGTAAAGAGGCCGCGCATGCCGCCGCCCTCCAGTATCAGTCCTGTCTTCATGGCACCGCTTCCTTTACATCATGGATCCTATTATGCGCTGGAAGAAGCCCGGATGCTCCTCGCGCCAATGCTGTATGGCATTGGCCAAAGCCTTGGCATCCACGTGTTGCGGTTCCAGGATGCGTCCGTCCTGCATCCTGACGGTGATATTGAGCTCCTCGTCGGAGGTGGCGCTCTCTATCCCCGAATGGTTCAGCACCAGGTGCCCTTCGCAAGCATCAGTAAGGGCTGTGAGCATGTTCAGAGTGATTTCGTCCATATACCTTATTATATATTAAGCGTGGTCTTACGCCTGTAATCACAGGCAAAGTTAAGATAATAATTGAAAAGTCCGTGCGGAAAGCTTTAATAAATAATAAATGCGCCCCCAAATGCTTGCGCCTTATTCCTTATTTGCATAAATTTGTCACACCATATAACAACAGAGATTATAATCATGAAGAAAATGCTCAAATGCCTGCTGACACTGGTAATGGTGTTGGCACCCCTGGCTTTGGAAGCCCGTGAGGACGAACTGGCCAAGATATTGGACAAGTGTCTCCAACGCGAGATGGTGTCGCCCGACAGCATGGAATACAACCTGCAACTGCTGGAACAGGCTCTGGAGGGACAGACGGGAGTGCGGCGTGCCGTGTACGCGGCCAGTTTGGCACAACTGTATGCCATGAGGGCATACACCGATGTTACAGGACAGTGGCGCAAGCGCAGCATCGAACTCTTCCGCGAGGCATTGTCCGACCCCGAGAGCCTCTATGCCGCCCCAACGTCGGAGTGGTTGCCTTTGGTGACGCGCGGCAAGGACGAGAAGATCTACGGCAGCAACATGCTTT
The DNA here is from genome assembly GCA_002297545.1 of Prevotellaceae bacterium UBA711. Lineage (GTDB taxonomy): Bacteria > Bacteroidota > Bacteroidia > Bacteroidales > Bacteroidaceae > Physcousia. The sequence goes on from DBLZ01000062.1 coordinate 3,530, forward strand.
ATGTCGTGTGGCGCGCGGCCAATGACTGGGCGCGTGATTCTGTAATGACCGAGCGCCAGCTGATAGACTTCTATACGGCTCACGGCAACCGCCGCCCGCAGGAGGTGTCCGATGAGATACACCGTCTGCAGGCTGCCAACGATACCATCTGGAAGCATGCTCCGCGCATGGTGATGAAGATGTCCGAGGTGTACTACCCCGGCGACTCGCTGTGTATGGACATGGATACCGCCAATGTAACCAGGGTGGAGTGGAAGGTGCGCGATGCCAAGGGACGCTTGCTGGGAGTGAACGTGCTTACGGCTCCCATGCAGCCAGGCCGCTACACTTTAGAGTTGAGGGCATGGACCGATGTACGGCTCAACAAGCCTACACGTGTGGCGAAGAACAAGTTCGTGGTTTCGCGCCTGCAGGCCTTTTCCATGGACATGCCTGGCAGACGGCAGCGTGTGACCGTTGTGGATGCGCGCAGCGGACGTCCCGTGCCCGAGGCCAACGTGAACATCGACAAGGAGACGCGCAGTGTGCGTGTGACCCTCGGCGCAGACAGTTGTCTGCCCGAGATACGATACTACAGCAACTATAACTACAATGCTCCGGCTTCCAAGTATGCGCCGCGTGTGGCCATCTACACCGACCGTGCCATCTATCGTCCCGGACAGCAGATACAGCTGTCGGCCGTGCTCTATGAACAGAAGCATTGGGAGACCCATGTGCGTGCCGGCCGTAGATGTGAGGTGAAACTGCGTGACTATCTCGACAAGGTGCTGGCCGATACCACGGTGACGAGCGACGAATACGGTGTCGTCTCGGCCACGTTCACCATCCCCACGGATGTGGAGCTGGGATGGTGCGACGTCTTGGTCGACGGTATGGTGTATGCCGTGAGAGTGGAGGCATACAAGCGCCCGACTTTCTATGTGGAGGTTGATGACCGCTACAAGGGAAACAAGGTAATGCCTCTGTCGGCCATTTCGGACTCCGAGAAGACCGACTCGCTGGCTACGGATACGCTGATTACCCTCACCGGACGTGCCATGAACTACGACGGTACGCCATTGCGTGGAGGCCGCGTCATAGCCACCACTCACCGCGTCTGCTGCTGGTGGTGGAGAGGGCAACGCGGCATGAACGACCGGCGTCAGCCCGATACTGTGTATACCGACATGGAGGGCCGCTTTGCCGTGCGTGTGCCGGTTAGCCGCACAAGCCATTACAAATACTTCCCCATGCTCAGTGTGGAATTTGCCGTGCTGTCGGCACAGGGCGAGACACAGACGGCATCCACTGCCCTACGCCTGTTTGAAGATCCTCCCGTGGAGCAGGACAAGGCCCGGCAGAAGTCGTGGTGCGAGTGCCCTGTGGACAGCTTCGATGTCGGCCGACCTGCCCGTCTGGAGTTCCGCAACCGCCCTGGAGAGGAGCGTTACATCTTCCTCACCGCCTTTGCGGCCGAGAGTGTGGTGCTGGACACCACGATACTGCTGAAGGACACTCTCCTCGCTATGGACATCCCGTATGAGACGCGCTATGGCGACGGTCTGCGAGTGAGAGCCACGCACGTGCTCAACGGCGCGGTGCTGTCCTCCAACATAGCCCTGCGGAAGCGTCTGCCGGAGAAAGGCCTGTCGTTCCATTGGGATACGTTCCGCGACCACACGCGTCCCGGTGCCACAGAGCAGTGGACGCTGCGAGTGAACGATGCCAAGGGACGGCCCGTTCGTGCCAACGTCATGATGGGTATGTACGACTCCTCCCTGGATGCCTTTGGCGCCAACAGGTGGTCGCTGTTTATTGACAGGAGTCATTGCCTGCCCTTTGTGACGGCACGCTTCAACAACGGCTATCGCAGACATGGCCTCTATTGCTGGTACAACTTCGACGTGTGGACACACAATATAAACTATCCGCAGCTCAGCCAGTTTAATATGGAGTTCTTCGCTTCCCGTTATCACGAGGAATGGATACATATGTCTTTGGGCACGGCAGCAACATCGCGCAAGACAATGAGGATAAGAGGTACGGGTAAGGCCGTAGCTATGCCTGCGCTCAAAATGAACGCCAATATGGAGCTGAAGGAAGCTGCTGTGCTGGAGGATATGTCCTCAGATGCCGGAGCTGTCGAAGAGGACGTAATGGTGGATGATGCCGAGGATGATGGAGCTTTTGATGCCGTGCAGTTGCGCAGCGATTTCAGCGAGACGGCCATGTTCCTGCCACGTCTGCGCACGGATGCCGACGGCAGGGTGCAGGTCAGTTTCACTCTGCCTCAGAGTCTGACAACATGGACACTGAATGCCCTGGCGCATACGGAGGACCTGAATGCCGGTGTGCTTACGGAAAAGATAGTGGCACGCAAGGTGCTGGCTACCAAGATATATGTGCCGCGTTTCGTACGCGAACGCGACAGGCTCTCCTTCACAGTGTCGGTCAACAATACGGGTGACACCCTGCAGGCCGGCAAGATGCAGGTGCAGGTGATGGATGCCGAGACTGGCAAGGTGTTGTTGAAGAAGAAGGTTGCCTTCCGCGTGGATGAGAAGCGCGATACGGTATATGCTTTCTTCATGCCCGTGACAGAGGGACTGAAGGGGCTGACGTTCAAGGCTGTGGCCATGACCGGTACGGATAGCGACGGTGAGCAGAGGGAGATCCCGGTGCTGGCCTCCGTAGCCAACCTGATCGAGGGCAAGGCCCTTACGCTGGAGGCGGGGCAGGAGACGGAGTTCCGTGTCTCAGACCTCTTCCCCAAGGATGCCACAGACCGTCGCGTCATTATAGAGAAGGTGTTGGATCCTGTGCAGACGGCCATCGATGCCCTGCCCACGGTGAGCATGCCCAAGAATGAGGACGTGCTGTCCTACGCCGCCGCATACTATGCGGCCGACAAACTGGGCAGTGCCGACACCACTCTTTTCGTCAACAAGCTCCTCTCCATGCAGAAGGAGGACGGCGGCATGCCTTGGTTCGACGGTTTTGGCTCCAGTCCATACCTTACACGTGAGGTGGGTTATCTCCTGGCGCGTCTGAATAACGATAATCCGGTGGCCTCCAAGGTGATGGCCGGCATCAAGCGTTATCTGCTGGCTGATCTGAAGGAAAGCATGGCGCGTCGCAAGAAGTATGATAAGGACTGGACAGCCGGCCTGGCCGACCTGCGTACGCTGTATGTCCTGGTAAAGGACGGCAAGGCCGACAAGGAGATGCTCTCCATAGTGAAGACCGTATTGAAGCACATGCCCGACGATCTGCAGCAGATGGATAGCGAGTACCTGGCCATAGCCATGATAGTGAAGCATGCCATGAAGGAGGCCGTGCAGAAGGATGGCGTGAAGGTGCTGAACACACGCCTGCAGCACAAGGATGGCGTCTACCTGGCCTACCGTGGCGGCAGCTGGAGCAGCATAGACCGCCGTCTGCATATCCACACACAGGTGATGGAGGCATGGCAGACCGTCTGCCCGCAGGATACGCTGAGCATGCGCGGCATGCAGATGTGGCTGTTGAACCAGAAACGTACACAGGGATGGAAGACTCCGGTGGATTGCATCGATGCCGTGTTTGCACTGACGGGTGGCGATATATCACGTCCGGCTTCTGATGTGCCGGCCATACAGCGCGATACCGTGGACCTGAACAGGACGAGCAAGTTTGCCGTGGCCAATCCCCGTAAGCAGATGATATGGGCTGCCGTGTATGCCGAATATGCTCTGCCTATAGAGGCCGTGAAGGATGCCGGCATGGATATACGCCTGGAGCGCACGTTCTCAGTCAAGGCTCCCCGGGTGGGCGACCGCATTACGGAGGAAGTGCTGATAGACGCCACACGCGATTACGAGTACTTGATGCTGAGCATACCGCGCTCCGGCGCAGTGGAGCCTGTTAGCAAGCTCTCCGGCTACGGATGGCAGGGTGGTGTGGGCTACTATATGCAGGTTCGCGACGACCGCACGGATTACTTCATCCCGTCTTTGCCTCACGGTAAGTATATCATTCGTACAGAGTATAGCGTGGAACGCGATGGCGCATACTCCACAGGCGTGCCCACAATCAAGTGCTGCTATGCCGAGGAGTTCCGTGCCCATGGTGTGAACGACCGCTTGGATGTGAAGACGGTAAAGCCTTAGCACTTACATCCAAACAACGGGCGCGCTCAATGTTGTCGATGCAAACGTAATATCCGGCCTGCCTTGAGTAATGAACTTATAACAACCATAATACCATGAAGAAGACGATGTTCCTTTTGCTGGTGGCAGTGCTGCTGACGGCATGCAACAACGAGACCAAGACGACAAAGACAATTGTGAAATCCAAGGGACTGCCCAGCGAGTTGATGCTGGTGGTGGACAGGGAGGTGTGGACCACCGATGTGCAGGATACACTGAACGCCATAGTGGAGGCACAGGTGCCCGGCCTGATGCAGGCCGAGAAGATGTTCCGCGTGACCCGCGTGTTCACACGTGACTATGCTCCCACCCACAGCACTTTTCATACTATATTGAAGGTGGTGCTGGACAAAACCCTGAAGGAGCCCATCACCGGTACGGCTCGCGATGTGAATGCACGTCCGCAGCTGGAGGTGGTGGTGGCCGCACCGGACATAGACCAGTTGCGTACCTACCTGTCCAGGAACGCACAACGCATACAGGACCTGCTGTCCGAGGCACAGATAGAGTTCCGTGTGCCTGCATTGAAGAAGAAGTACAGCAAGAAGGTGAGCGACGACCTGAAGGAGGTGCTGGGCATGACGGTGTGTGTGCCCGAGAACTTCGTGGCAACAAAGAAAGGTCAGGACTTCCTGTGGGGAAGCACCAATACGTTGCAGAGGGATCAGAACCTGGTGGTATATACCTACCCATGGCAAGGCGAGGATGTGATGGACGCGGACCTCTTTGTGCAGAGGCGCGACTCTGTTATAAAGCTCAACATACCCGGTGAGCGTCCCGACCAGTGGATGCAGACCGTACGTGAGAAGGACGTGCCTCTGATAATATCCCGCCCGCGCACCATAGGCGGCCGTCAGGTGCTGGAGGTACGTGGCCTGTGGGAGATGAGGAACGGTGCCTTGGGCGGTCCCTTCGTAAGCATGGCACGTGTGGACACAGCTGCCGCCAAGGTGGTTGTAGCCGAAGGCTGGGTGTACTCTCCTTCCACCGACAAGCGCGATTTGCTCAGACAGATGGAGGCTGCGCTGAGGACATTACGTTAATTCAGGATTGTTTTTGGTCATTATGAAAGCAACAACTACTCTTCTCATCCTATGGATGATGACTGTGCCCTTAGTGGCAATGGCGGGAAAGAAGGAGCGCACCATAGAATATCCCCGTATGGGATGGCGCACAGATAGTGGGGTGGAACTGAACCGCATCATGCTGTCGGACACGGCCACAGTCCTGTGTTTCGACTTATTCGCAGAGGAGGGTTGCACGTTTGCCATCAGCAGTGACGCATGTGTCCGTGTTGATGGAAAGTCGCTGCCAGTTAAAGGAACCTCGGGCATCGACCTCGACAAGACAACGGCCGTTGCCGATGGAGGACGTGTGTCCTTCAGCCTGATGTTTCCGCCTATCGACTCCCGTACTGAGCTGTTGAGCTTCAGTAATGGAGAGGGCTGGAGCATGTTCGATATAGACTTGACAGGAAAGCGTTATTGTGACGGTTATCCCGAGGGACTGCCCGAGGATGTGAAGCGGTTGCGGCCAAGCAGCAAGGCGGCGCTGCCCGAACCGTTCCTGACCACCGGCACCACTACGCTGCGTGTTCACGTCCTCGCCTATGAGCGCTATCGCGAGACATTGCCACGGATGATGTGGCTCTACATCAATGAGTTCTTTCCCGCTGAACAGCGTAGCCTGACTGCACAGATCTCTGACGAGGGTGTGGCCGAGTTCACATTCCCGCAATACGCCACAGTGGAGTGTTTTCCTGTGATGATGCGCAGCACTGGTTCCATGACCCCGGGCGCTATGTGGCTAAAGCCTGGCGAGACGGCCGATGTCTACGTCAATCTCTCGCGCATTGTGCGCTACGACACGCAGTACAACTATGAACGGCCGATGCCCTGCCGGCAGCATCGTGGATATTTCCGCGGTCATTATGCCGAGTTGAACACATTGCTGCAGGAAGACTATGACGGTCTGGATTATAAGCTGAAACTCCACAACAGTGGTTTTGCCGACTATCACATGACTGCCGATGCCTATGCCGCACACGTGCAGAAACGCTACGAAGAGGGCAAGAGGAATATAGAGAAGTACAAGGGGCTGCCGCGTATGATCCGCGAGCTGTACCTGTTGGACCTGCAGGGCGAGACGATGGAGGCCTTGTTTGATGCCGGTGACCAGCTGACGCTCAACTACCGCTCTGTACATAATCAGTGGGATCGTAGCGAGGCACTGGACTACACTCCGCCCACACTCGGCAGGGAACACTACGCACTGTTGCGGTCGTTGCCCCTCAACTCTCCTTACTTCCTGTACAACGGTCATACGTACGAACTGAGCAAGACATTCGGTTCCGACCCCGCCGCTGTAGGACTACTGACGGCCGACACCTGCGGTTTGCTGCCTGACATGGCTAAGGCTTGCACCTTGCCGACCCAAATCAGGGTGGGCAAGCCGCTCAGTGCTGAGCAGGAGCGTATGCTGGCCTCGCTCAGCTACCCGTTCTTTGGCGAGGTGTGCCACTCGTTGCAGCAGGAAATTGATGCAAAGCTCAAGGAGGCTGCCGCCAAGCAGGGATATACCATGTGTGATGTGCCTGATGTAGAGGCTGACAGCGTCTTTGCCGCCATAGCGGCACGCTACCGTGGCAAGGCTGTGTTGGTGGACTTCTGGGCCACGTGGTGCAGCCCCTGCAAGGGAGCCATCAGTGAGATGGAGCCGCTGAAACGCCAGGAGGCCGGCAACGATGGGGTGCAGTTTGTGTATCTGACCGATGTCAGCTCGCCCGAAAACACATGGCGCATCATGGCGGCCGACATCCATGGCCACCACTACCGTCTGTCCAGGGAGCAGTGGAATGCCGTAAGCGACCGTTTCGGCATACACTATATCCCCTCCTACGTGCTGATACGGCCGGACGGTACGTGCATCCGCATAGAGGATGCCCACAAATCGCCCGCCGCGCTGCTGAAGATGCTGCGTGAGGCACAGGCAAAGGGCCAATAAAGTCTTGCCATATTATCACGCTACTCCACTCTCTATTCTCAATTTTTTTTCGTATCTTTGCCTGTGCTATGATTAGGAAATGTCTTTCGCTTTGCATGCTGATGCACTGTGCTGCAATGGCGGCGCAACCGCGTTTCGTGCCAGATGCTGATATAATAAAGACCGGTGAGGTGCGCTTCCAGCAACCGCACACGGTTGTCTTTGGCTTTACCAACCGTGGTGACAAGCCTTTGCACATAAAGAAGGTGCATCCCTCGTGTGGATGCACCAAGGTGAGCCATACGCCGGGCAACATTCCTGCGGGTGGGCGTGGCGAGATAGTGGTGGTATATGATGCCGCCATACTGGGTACGTTCAGCAAGTATGTGGAGGTATATACCAACGCGGGTAAGGATCCGGAATTCCTGTCTTTGCAGGGTAGGGTGGTGACGGAACTGTCCGACTATACCAAGGACTTCCCCATTGACCTTGGCAACGTGAGGATGAGTACCAATCTGGTGGAGTTTGAGTACGTGAAGCTGGGCGAGGTACTATCGGCCGAGTTGCAGGTGGTGAATACCGAGCGCACACCTTATCGCCCCATGCTGATGCATCTGCCTCCATACATGCGTGCAGAATACCTGCCCGAGAACATCCCGGCCGGCAAGAGCGGAGTGATACGTCTGATACTGGACAGCAAGGGATTGCCATCGATGGGTCTGAACCAGACGAGCATATACCTGGCACGCTATATGGGCGACAAGGTGGGTGACGGCAACGAGATAGTAGTATCATCGGTATTGCTGCCGCCTGTGAAAGAACCTGCACAGGCCGGTATCGCTGTTCCCAAGGCTCGGTTGAGCACAGAGGAGGTTCAGATGGATCTGTCCTCCAGGAAGATGACTGCCGAGGTGATCCTGACCAATGATGGCAAGGCACCTCTGATGGTGCATACCCTGCAGGTCTTCAATCCTGTTGTGGAGGTGTCGCTCTCCAACCGTAAGGTTTCTCCGGGGAATAGCGTCAAGATGAAAATAAAGTTGAACAAGAAGATGATAGGCAGGTTCAAGGCACGCCCGCGTGTCCTGCTGGTTACGGACGATCCTGACGCCCCGGTGAGGATAGTGAACATCACAGTAGTAAAGAGCAATAGCTGACGACCTTGCCTATACCTTAATATATATAATAGGAGACAACGATATGGAGCATCCCGAGAATAGTGCAGAGTATGCAGGACTGGTAGTGAACAAGGGAGTGGCACAGCCTTCGAGTGTGAACCCATACCTGAAACGCAGGAGATATGTCAGGCCATCCTTGACGGCAGGGGACTATGTCGAAGGAATTCTAAAGGGCGATTCCTCTGTTCTGGGTCAGGCCGTGACGCTGGTGGAGAGCACTCTTCCCGAGCATATCGCCATGGCTCAGGAGGTGATAGAGAAGTGTCTGCCCTACAGTGGCAATAGTGTGCGTGTGGGCATCAGCGGTGTGCCGGGTGCCGGCAAGAGCACCAGCATAGATGAGTTTGGCATACACGTACTGAAGGAATATGGGGGCAAATTGGCAGTTTTGGCCATTGACCCCAGCAGTGAGAGAACGAAGGGCAGCATTTTGGGCGACAAGACCCGTATGGAGAAACTGTCCGTCCACCCCAAGTCTTTCATCCGTCCCAGCCCATCGGCAGGTTCCCTGGGTGGTGTGGCGCGCAAGACTCGCGAGACAATAATACTGTGCGAGGCGGCTGGCTATGACAAAATTTTCGTGGAGACTGTGGGCGTTGGCCAAAGCGAAACAGCCTGTCACTCCATGGTGGATTTCTTTCTGCTGATACAGCTTGCCGGCACGGGAGACGAGTTGCAGGGCATCAAGCGTGGCATAATGGAGATGGCCGACGGCATAATAATAAACAAATGCGACGGCGATAATGTGGAACGAAGCCAGTTGGCGGCCAGTCACTTCCGCAACGCCCTGCACCTGTTCCCCACACCGGACAGCGGTTGGGAACCGGAGGTGTTGTGTTACAGTGGCTTCTATGGCCTGGGCATCAAGGAAATTTGGGACATGGTCTACAGGTATGTGGACTTTGTAAAGGCTAACGGTTACTTTGACTTCCGTCGTGCCGAGCAGGCAAAGTATTGGATGTACGAGACCATCAACGAGAGCCTGCACAACAGTTTCTATCAGAATTCCACTATAGACAGCATGTTGCAGGCCGAGGAACAGGGTGTGTTGCGAGGCGAAAAGACATCATTCATGGCTGCCAAGCAGTTGCTGGACGCGTACTTTGCACTCCTCCATTAACCACTTGGGGGTGCTGGTGGCACCACAGATGCCTACAGAAGTGCAGGGGCGTAGCCAGGAAGGATCCACTTCGGCTGCTGTATCTACCATATAGCTGCGGGGATTGACGTCGCGGCATTGCGAGAAGAGCACGCGCCCGTTGCTGCTCTTTTTGCCGCAGACAAAGAGTATGACATCATGGCGGGAGGCAAACTCACGGATATGGGGCATGCGGTTGGCTACCTGGCGGCAAATGGTATCGGCGTAGGTGAATGATGCCTCGGGAGAAATGTGGTGGCGGATGTATTCCACGATGGAGCGGAAACCGTCCAAAGGCTTGGTGGTCTGGCTATAAAGGCAGATGTCGCGGTTGAAGTCCAGACGCGATACTTCGTCGGGACTCTCGATTACGATGGCCGTACCGTCCGTTTGGCCTACAAGCCCCAATACTTCAGCATGTCCGTTTTTGCCGAAGATTACTATTTGCTTGGTGTGCTCGGTATCGGCCAGATACTCCTTACGTATGCGTTCCTGCAGGTGCAGTACCACGGGGCAGGTGGCATCTATGATGTGTATGTTGTTCTCCTGTGCTTGACGGTATGTTGATGGCGGTTCGCCATGGGCACGGAGCAGAACGTTGACCCCGTGCAGCGAATTGAATACATCGTGGTCGATGGTCTCCAATCCCAGTTGTTGCAGGCGGTTGCACTCTTTGCCGTTGTGCACAATGTCACCCAGACAATAGAGTTTTTTGCCATTGCTCAGCTCTTCTTCGGCCTTGCCTATGGCACGCGTTACTCCGAAGCAGAAGCCACTTCCTTCGTCAATTTCAATAACCATGCTTGCTGTTCGGGGATAGTCATGTTGCTGTTATCCAGGACTATGGCGTCCTCGGCACGTGTGAGGGGAGAAATCTCGCGGTGCGAGTCGATGTAGTCGCGCTCCTGCACGTTCTTCAGTATCTCGTCGTAGTTGCATTGCTCGCCCTTGGCCGTCAGTTCGTCATAACGTCTTTGTGCCCGTATCTCGGCGCTGGCGGTGACAAAGATTTTCAGTTCGGCATCGGGAAATACCACTGTGCCAATGTCGCGCCCGTCCAGGATGACGCCTTTGGACTTGCCCATCTCGCGCTGTTGGGCCACCATGGCTTCGCGTACGAATCCAAGGGTGGCGATGGGGCTGACATGGCTGCTTACATCCATGGTGCGTATCTTGTCCTCCACGCGCTGTCCGTTGAGATAGGTATCGGGGCGGCCGGTTTCCGGATTGAACTTGAAGGATATGTGAATGTCGGACATGGCGGCCTGCAGGCGTTTCGTGTCGATGTGCCCTGTGGTGGAGTCTATCATGCCGTTTTGCATAGCATAATATGTGACGCTACGGTACATGGCACCGGTGTCTATATAGATGTAACCCAATTCCTTGGCCAGGTTCTTGGCCATGGTGCTTTTACCGCATGAGGAGTGTCCGTCGATGGCTATGGTGATCTTATTCATTGTTGTGGGTTTGAGTTGTCGCAGTCTTTTGTGTGTCTGTGGATGGTGTGTTGGGTATGTCATGTGAAGAGGATGGCTGCAGCTTCTTCTCCTTGGCAAAGGAGTATGCCACGGTGAAGGAGAGGGTGGGTGCTCCGGCATGGTAGTTGCCATAGGCCATGCCTACCTTGATCTTCTTGATGTTGATGCCCGCACCAACTGTCAGCCCTGCTGCGTGGGAACTGCCTGCGGCTTTCATCTCAAAGCCGCGGCGGAAGTTGTAACCCAATCCTATCCACATGCGCCCCTGCCACAAGGTGAGGTCGGCGCCGAGATTCAAGTGGTTGACAAAGAGCTGGAAGCCTTTTATGTTTCCGTCCGGGGAGTAGTAGGCCTTGCTCCAATGGAACATGTCATAAAACATCAGGTGCAGGCGCAATGGGAGGCGTCCTAAGCCTTTGCTTAGCCCCAGCTGCAGGTCTATGGGAAGTGACTCTGCGGTTTCTCCGAACGCTGTGACCTGTCCGCCAAGGTTGGCTGCAACTACGGAAAAGGATAGGTCGTTCTCGTCATTGAAGTAGTTAAGTCCCAGGTCAACTGCCAAGGCGATGCTGGAGTAGTCGGCATAGTTGGAATAGATAAACTTGCCGTGCACTCCACCTGCCCAACGGTCGCTGAGCATATAGCTGTATCCTCCGGCAAGGTTCATGTCCAGCGCACCACTTGTTCCGGTGATATTGCCCATGTCGTCTGTCTCGCGTATGCTGCCATAGCCGACAAATTGTGCCAAGGCATCCCATGAGCCGCGTTCGCCTTGTGCTCCGACAAAACTGACACTGCCAGCCTTGCTTCCTTGCATGTAGGTAAGGAAATTGAAATTGAGGGTCTTGTCGCTTACCGAACTCATGAGCGCGGGGTTATGGAAAACAAGTGAGGCATCGTCCTCGATCAGGGAAATGTTTTTGCCACCTAAAGCCATGGCATGGGAGGATGTGGGCAGGTTCAGGAAGTCAAAAACACTTGCTTGACCATGAACCATTGTCGTGGTGAATAAAGAAAATAGCGCGAAGATGAATGACGATATGCCTCTGAACCTCATTTTAGTGTCGTTTAGGCACCAAAGTTACGGTATTTTTATGTCAATATGGGTGGAACGTGTCCTAAAATATATGTTTTGACAGAAAAAAGAAAGGCGATACGTGGGTATATGGAAAAAAAGTCCTACTTTTGTCCTTGCAGTCATGCTAATATAACGAATAAACAAATAAATTATGGAAGCAACCAAAACAGTAAATGATGAACTTCGTAGCCAGAGGTCCACGAGCATGCTCATAGGCTACGTGGTGGTGTTGGCGGCCATGTTCGCTGCTTTCGAGTACACCAAACGTGATGTGGTAGTGAAAGAAGAGGGCAAGATTTATGAGAGCATTGTCTTGGAAGAAGACATGATTCCCATCACTCAGCAGCAGGAGGTTGTTGCTCCTCCACCACAGGCTGCGCCTAAGGTTGCCGAAATCATCAATATCGTGGATAACGAAACGGAGTTGCCCGAGGAGGAAATCGAGACTTCCGAGGAGGTGAACCAGGCAATTACCACTGTTGTGGGCACAGGCTCTCCCAGTGCTGTGGCTACCGGTCCTGTTGGTCCTGTAGTCGAGGACGTGGATGATGAGCGTATTTTTGATGTTGTGGAAGAGAATGCGTCTTTCCCCGGTGGTGAAGATGCATGCTTTAAGTGGCTGCAAAAGAATATCAAGTATCCTACTATCTGTCAGGAGCAAGGCGTGCAGGGTCGCGTAATGGTGGCATTCGTGGTAAATAAGGATGGCTCTATCGTTGATGTCAAAGTGGTTCGCTCTCCGGACGAGCACTTGTCAGAGGAGGCCTTGCGCGTGGTTAAGCTCATGCCTAAGTGGAAGCCTGCACGTCAAGGTAATAAGACTGTGCGTTCTCGCTTCAATCTGCCGGTAATGTTCAGGTTGAGCTAATAGTCATCTTCGGAGCGTTGCTCATGTCGAACGGATGCTGCGGTTGAGCGGATGTTCGGTAGAGTTGATGCTGACACGAATACAAACAAGACTTATACCTTATTTATATATAATGTACAGTTCAGAAGATATTCTGGCTATGGTAAACCAAGGGTTGGCGAACCTCCATCTGGAGCGCCAACCCTTTGGCCTTTACAAGCCTATACGCTATGTTCTCAGTATGGGAGGCAAACGCTTGCGTCCCGTACTCCTGCTTATGTCCTATAATATGTATAAGGAAGACGTGAGCGAGGTTTTGCCAACGGCATTGGGCCTGGAAACGTATCATAATTACACGCTTCTGCACGATGATGTGATGGACAGAGCGGAGGTGAGACGAGGAAAACCGTGTGTCCATAGGGTTTGGAATGAAAATACTGCCATCCTCAGTGGTGATAGTATGTTGGTGATGGCCTATCAATTGATGGCCGGTTGCCCGGCGCAGTACTTGAAGGGCGTTATGGATTTGTTTACGTCTACGGCGTTGGAGATAGGTGAGGGGCAGCAGTACGATGTCGACTTCGAGAACAGAATGGATGTGACTGCCGAGGAGTACATAGAGATGATTCGTCTGAAGACGAGTGTTCTGCTGGCTTGTGCCATGAAGATGGGTGCCATGCAGGCCGGTGCTCCAGAGGTTGATGCCGATTTGTTGTATCGTTTTGGCGAGCGTCTTGGTCTTGCTTTTCAATTGCAGGATGATATGCTGGATGTTTATGGCAACTTTGAAACCTTTGGCAAAAAGATAGGGGGTGATATCTTGTGCAACAAGAAGACCTATCTGTTGATCAAGGCACTTGAAGGTGCTGACGCACAGCAACGTGCTGAACTGGAGAAGTGGATTGCCGCTACGGATTATGTACCGGAGGAGAAGATACGGGCAGTGACGGAATTATATGATGCCATTGGTGTGCGTTCCATGTGTAGCGATTTGATCAATGTTTACTTCGAAGAGGCCGGCGTGCTTTTGGAACAAGTTGACTTGCCCTCAGGGAAAAAGAATGCCTTGTGGCAATATGCCTTGAGTCTCATGGGCAGAAACAGTTGATGTTTAGCACAGAAGGATGCTTTAGATACTTTCGATGATAGATACACATAGCCATATCTATGGAGAAGAGTTCGATGCCGATCGTGATGCTGTGGTCGACAGGGCGAAGCAGGCAGGAGTAGAGAAAATACTCCTGCCTAATATCAATGAGGATAGTATAGCCCGTATGATGGCAACTGTGCGTGCTTATCCCGGAACATGTTATCCCATGATGGGATTGCATCCGGAAGATGTGTCAGACGACTGGGAGCATGTGCTCGACCGTATGGAGCCGCTTTTGACAGATGATATTATCGCTGTGGGGGAGGTTGGACTGGATTTTTATTGGGACGCTACATGCAAGCATGAGCAGTTGGATGCCTTTGAACGTCAGATATGTTGGGCAAAGGAACATGATCTGCCGCTTGTAATACACATGCGTAAGGCCGAGCAGGAACTTCTTGCGGTTATGGAATGCCACAAGAGCGATGGATTGCGAGGCGTATTTCATTGCTTTAGCGGAAGTAAGGAGACTGCAGCACGCCTCTTGAAATACGAAGGCTTTGCCTTGGGCATAGGCGGAGTGCTGACTTTCAAGAATAGTCGGCTGGCTGAGACCCTCCGAAGTGTACCGCTTGATAGGATAGTATTGGAGACGGATGCTCCGTATCTGGCTCCTGTGCCATTCCGCGGGCAGAGGAATGAGCCTGCTTATGTGGCAAAAGTGGCCTCTTTCCTTAGTGGAATATACAGTGTGACCTCGGAGGAGGTGAATGATATTACTAATGCCACGGTTACGAACATATTTGGTCTCTTGTGAGCGTCTTATATAGTGAGTAAAGTATAAAAACATGCCTCGAAGCGATTTTTTTCGCTAAATAGTTGTGCTAAGTCCATTAAAAAGTATATTTTTGTAACCGCAAACAGTCTGGAGAGGTGCTCGAGTGGCTGAAGAGGCACGCCTGGAAAGCGTGTATACGTCAAAAGCGTATCACGGGTTCGAATCCCGTCCTCTCCGCTTTATCAATATTAACTAAACCTAATAAATACCAAAACAATGAAAAAGTTATTTGCTATTGTTGCGATGGTAGCTGCATGCTCTTTCGCTTCAACTTCATCTGTAATGGCTCAAGAGGATGTAGAGGCTACTGCTGTGGCCGATACTGCTGTTACGGATAGCGTTACTGAGGAAGAAACAGTCGAAGCTGCTCCTGTTGAGGAAGTTTCTGTTGTTGAGGAAGAGGAAGAGAATCTTCACAAGACATTGAAGACGAAGTTCATCGAGGGTGATGCCGGCTTCATGTCATTGGTTGCTATTGCATTGGTTCTCGGCTTGGCCTTCTGTATCGAGCGTGTCGTTTACTTGAGCTTGGCTCAGATCAACACCCGCAAGTTCTGCGCCGAAATGGCTGCTTTGGTTGCCGCAGGCAAGATCACTGAAGCTATCGCAAAGGCAAAGGGTACCCGTGGTCCTGTTGCTCAGCTTAGCCGCAAGGCTATGGAGTGCCTCAATAGCAATGACCAAAACGATATTGCTACTATTGAGCGTACCATCAACATGGAGGCAGAGGTTCAGGGTTCTTACCTCGAGGAGAACTGCTCATGGATCACCTTGTTCATTGCCATGGCCCCCTCTCTCGGATTCTTGGGTACTGTGATCGGTATGGTTATGGCTTTCGACGATATTCAGAAGGCAGGTGATATCAGCCCCACTGTCGTTGCAGGCGGTATGAAGGTGGCCTTGATTACAACTATTTTCGGTATTATTGTTGCCTTGATACTTCAGGTGTTCTATAACTTCATCTTGGCTCGCGTAGAGGCTTTGACCGGTAATATGGAAGAGGCTGCACAGGAACTGTTGGTTATGTGCGTTAAGAGCGACAAGTGCAAGAAGTAATATAGAATACATATAAGTTTCACATACACCACTGTTAAGGAGATATAATAATGAAAATTCAGCAATTATCAAAATACGTATTGCTGGGTGTGTTGGCTGTCAGTGCTATCGTCTTTGCCATGTTCTTTGGCTTTTGGGGCGATGAGATGATGGGCGAATACGCAGCACCTACATTCACAGGCACGTTGCTGGGTCTGATGTACGCTTTGGTAGCAGTGACAACGATCCTGATAATATGGGCTGTAGGCAAGAGCGTGGCAAGCGCAAAGGGCAGTGATTCATCTGCTTCAACCGGTGTTCCCGGTTCCAAGATTACCATTGCTACCTGCATACTGCTTGTTGTTTCACTGGTTGTTGGTTACGTTGCAGGTATCGGCGAGTCCGACTTTATTGCAGCCGACGGCACCAAGACTACTGGCGGTATGGTTCAGATTGTAGATATGTTCATGTGGAGCATGTATATCTTGGCTGTAGTGGCTTTCGCTGCTATCGCTGTCAGCATGAGTGGCATTCTCACCAAGACTGCTTCCAAGTAATAACGCTTAACAGAGAAAGATATGGCAAAGAAAAAGAAAAAGATGCCGGGGCTGAACACCAGTTCTACCGCTGACATATCTTTCATGCTTCTCATCTTCTTCCTGGTGACCACATCAATGGATACTGATAGCGGTCTGTCACGACGACTGCCTCAGCCGCCCGATAAGGATCAGGAAGACGCCCAGATTGACGTTAAGGAGAGGAATGTGCTCAACGTCAAAGTCAATGCCGTGGGTAATTTGATGTGTAACGGTGAATTCATTGACATCAAGGAATTACGTGGCAGAGCCAAGGACTTCATATCTAATCCTAATGATTTGAGCAGTCTGCCAGAGAAGCATGCAATAGAGATAGACTTGTTGGGCCAGTGTTATGTTACGGACAAACACGTAATCTCTGTTCAGACGGATCGTGGCACACCATACGCTGTCTATTTCCAGATTCAGAACGAATTGGTGGCAGCTTACAATGAGTTGCGTAACGAATTGTCAAAAGCCAAGTTTGGTCGTCCTTATGAGGCTTTGAGCGACGAGCAGAAGGTTGCCGTCCGTGCATACTATCCGCAGAAGATATCTGAGGCCGAACCAAGAACTTATGGAGGAAACTAAATATGGCAGGATTTAAGAAAAAGCAAAAGCGCGAAATGCCTGAGATGAATACCTCATCTCTGCCTGACTTGATTTTTACCATCTTGTTCTTCTTCATGATTGTAACTACCATGCGTGAGGTTACGTTGAAGGTCAAGTTCACCATCCCTCAGGGTACTGAGTTGGAAAAGTTGACAAAGAAGAGCGTAGTAAGTTTCATCTATGTAGGTCCTCCAACAGACGCATTGCGTGCACAGATGGGTAGCAGTACCCGTATTCAGTTGAACGATCGCTATGCCGAGCCTCGCGAGGTTATGGATTTCGTGGCCCAGGAACGTCAGGGTATGACAAACCAGGCCGAGCAGATAATCTCTATCAAGGCTGATACACGTACCCAGATGGGTATCATTACCGACATCAAGGAGGTACTGAGAAAGTCTTGGGCATTACGTATCAACTACTCTGCAAGTCGTAGAAACTAACATTTCAACGGATATGACGATTGGACGGGAGCCGCACGGGTTTCCGTCCTTTTTTATAATACGATTTACATGACTAATACATGGAACGAGAATGTAGGCACATAAGCATCATAGCCGCGATAGCACGTAATTTAGCCATCGGTAACGATAACAAGCTTTTGTATTGGCTGTCGAATGACTTGAAGCGTTTCAAGGCATTGACCACAGGTCATACCGTGATTATGGGCAGGAAGACTTTTGAAAGCCTGCCAAAAGGGGCGTTGCCCAATCGCAGGAATATCGTTCTCTCCCGCACTGTGGCATCATTCCCAGGTACAGAGGTGTTCGCAACGCTTGAGGATGCACTGCGTAACTGTGCCCCGGACGAGGAAGTTTACATCATGGGTGGGGAGAGTGTCTACAGGCAGGCACTGCCGATAGCCGACAGGCTATGCCTCACAGAGGTGGAGGATACACCCGAGGCCGCCGACGCATTCTTTCCTGAGTTTGATAGCGGCGAATGGCAACCCGTGTGGAGCGAGGAATACGATATTGACGAGAAGCATGCCCATAAGTATCGTTTCGTTAACTACGAGCGTATTTGATCGCTTTCTCCTCCCCAAGACGCAGTTGAACATATACGCGGGCACGATGTTAACAGAGTGGCAACAAAGCCTTTGCTTGATTTAACCCGCATCGGCCATGAGTATGATAGGAGGTACGTTGCCCCAGCATACGGTTGCCGATGATATTCATCAGGAGCACCGGGATCGTGCGCCTATCAGTGACACAACAGAATACAAGACTAATGAGACAATACCTTGATTTGCTTGACCTCATCCTGAAGGAAGGCGTGCAGAAGGACGACCGCACCGGCACTGGCACGCTCAGTATCTTCGGCCACCAGATGCGCTTTGACCTGGAGGAAGGTTTCCCCCTCCTGACCACCAAGAAGGTGCATCTGAAGAGCATCATATACGAGCTTCTTTGGTTCCTGCAAGGCAATACCAATGCCCGGTGGCTACAGGAACGCGGTGTGCGCATCTGGAACGAGTGGG
>DBLZ01000126.1 GCA_002297545.1 Prevotellaceae bacterium UBA711
GTAGTAGTCGTAGTAGGAGACGTAGTACTCTACCGCATTCGTGGGGAAGAACTGCTTCATCTCGCCATACAGTTGTGCCGCCAGTGTCTTGTTGTGAGACAATATGAGGGTAGGTTTGCCCACATTGGCAATGACGTTGGCGATCGTGAAGGTCTTTCCGCTTCCCGTCACGCCCAACAGCACCTGTGCCGGCACACCGGAGCGTACTCCCTCTGTGAGTTGGCGTATGGCCTCGGGCTGGTCGCCGGTGGGATGAAATTTGGAAGTCAGCTTGAAATTCATGGTGCAAAGTTACACATTCGCCCTGTCCTCGCCAAGAAAAGCATGGAAATAGCTGTGCCGGATTGTGAAAACAGCCCTCTTGCCATAAAATAAATATCCCGTCGTGTCGGTATGTCTATTATTTTTACTACCTTTGTGCTCTGAAACTCGCATGTGCGCATGCGTCTTTGGCGTCCAAGAAGTATGAAGAAGTATTATTTGCTGTTCTCCCTGCTTGTCGTGGTACTTGGTTCATGTACTCGTATAGCAGCCTTGCAGAACAGCCGAGACTATGAATATAAGTATGAGGTGGCCAAGTCCTACCTGATGGAGGGAAAGTACGGACAGGCCAGCATGCTGTTTGCCGAGGTTCTGGCAGTGATGAAGGGTACGGCCTACGCAGAGGAGAGTCTGTATCTGGCAGCCATGAGCAATTACTACAACAAGGACTATGATGCCGCTTCATTGTACTTCCGCAAGTACTATCAGGTGTATCCCAAGGGACAGTACGTAGAGTATGCGCGCTACTACTGCGGCCTGTCGCTCTACAAAATGACGCCCGACCCGCGTCTTGACCAGCAGAGTACCTATGAGGCCATAAAGGAGTTCCAGGAGTTCCTTGACTTCTATCCCTACACATCCATCAAGGCCAGTACCCAGGAGATGATATATGCGTTGCAGGACAAGTTGGTGGAGAAGGAGTATCTCAGCGCCAAGCTGTACTTCGACCTTGGCTCCTACACCATGAACTGCGGTATATACGGAGGCAGCAACTATGAGGCTTGTGTGGTGACAGCCCGCAATGCGTTGAACGATTTTCCCTATGCCAGCCCCGAGCGACGCGAGGAGCTGTCCATGATGATCCTGCGCTCCAAGTTTCTGTTGGCCGAGGGAAGCGTGGAAAAGAAGCGTGTTTCGCGTTATCGCGACTGCATAGACGAGTACTATGCGTTCGCCAATGACTTTCCGGAGAGCAAGTATATAAAGGAGGCTGAGAAGATACATGCCAAAAGCCAGCAGTTCGTGGATAAGTATGCTCCGAAGGACGAGACCGTGGACTAACCTCGGCGAGAATGAATAAGTGATAATAACGACGATATAGAATAATATGGACTACAAGAAGACAAAAGCACCAACCAACACTGTTACCCGTGACATTATGAACCTGTGCAATGAGACGGGCAATATATATGAGAGCGTGGCGATCATAGGTAAGCGTGCCAACCAGATTTCTGCTGAGATCAAGCAGGAGCTGAACCAGAAGTTGCAGGAGTTCGCAACCACCAACGACTCGTTGGAAGAAATCTTTGAGAACAGCGAGCAGACCGAGATAAGCCGTCGCTATGAACGTTTGCCTAAGGCAACACTCATTGCGATAGACGAGTTTGAGCATGGCCGTATATATTGGCGCAAGCAGGCTCAGGAGACGGCATTGGACGAGGAAGCTTAAACGCCACTTTACATCATATTATAATAGTCCTCATGTTACAAAGGATTCAGACTGTCTATTTGCTGATATGCCTTGTCTTGACGGTGGTGTGCATGTACTTTGAATGCACGGCGGAGAATCATCCCTGGGCATTGACGACCATCATGGGGCTGACGGGCGTGCTGGAACTGCTGGACATCTTCCTCTTCAGACAACGGGCTTTGCAGATGCGTGTGTGCACGTTCTGCATCATACTGCTCGTTGGGTGGTATGTCGTACTGGTGGCTTTTGCCTATATTCAAGGTGATGGATTGGTGGGTGCCTACCGTCCCAAGCCTTGGGCTGCCATTCCTGCCGTCAATGCCATATTGCTGTATTTGGCTTTCCGTGGCATATTGCATGATGAAATGCTCGTGAGGAGTCTGGACAGACTCAGGTAGAACGCGGGCAGACGTTCCGCGTTGCGGTATTGACATACAGGAAGGAAGGCAAACGATGCCGTATGGCCGTTTGCCTTCCTTCCTGTATGTATGCCCGTCAACGTATGTTCTTGTCCTTGGTTTTCTTTATGTCCCAGAAGTATGACATCTTGACGACGATGGACGAGTGTGCCGAGCGTCCGAACGGATCTTTCTTACCGTTGTTGAAGATGTCCGACAGGCCAAACACGTAACGCCCTTCCAAGGCAAAGTGTCCTATGCGCGGGTGGCTGAACTCCACGCCTGCGCCTCCCAGGATGCCGTACTCGAAGGTCTTTTCCACCGCCTTGTCATACTGTGCTGTGGGACCTTCCGGATTGGTTGGCAGATCCGCCGTCCATTCGCCCGTGCGACTGTTGCTTTCCCCAATGCAGAAGCCTATCTCGGGACCAAGGATGATGTAGCCCATGAAGCCCTTCCGCTCGCGTCCGAACCCCATGCGTGCCATGAAGGGGATGTGCACGTAGTTTATTGTGCGCGTGTAGGTGTAGGTCCCGTTTTCTGGCATCTCCTTCCATCCCTGCTGCGCATAGTTGATCTCGGCTTGCAGAGCACATACGGTGGCAAAGTACTTCTCGCAGGTGTATCTTAGCGAAACGCCTATCTCCGGCCCTATGAGCATGCTTTGTTGCACGCGTGGCGAGAAGGTCACTTTGTTTATGTTTATGCCGCCGTTGACACCGATGGCCAGGTCCGAGCGATATTGGCCTACCTGTGCTGATGCCATAAGTGGCAGTGCCATAAGCAAGAGTATGTGTGCTATACGGTAACTCATGTGTTGTTGCTGTGTCTTGAAGTGGGGACAAAAGCCTTGCCGTCTGGCAATGTGGGCATTTTGTGAACGTGACGTCACGTGTGGCGGCCTTTCGTCTTCCTCTTATGTGCAAAGGTAAACAAAAATGGAGAATAACGCGTGATAATGAAGAATTATTTGTATCTTTGGGCTCAAATATATTACATTATATAATAAGGAACACACGCCATGCGCATGTTATATATGACAGCTTGCCTGCTGCTTTGTGTCTGGTGCCAGGCACAGACGCGGCCTTCGCTTGCCCCAGTCGTGACCTATACCACTCCGGAAGGCACCACGTTGGAAGGCAGTTATCCGGATGACTTGCAGTTGTCCGAGATACAGAACGCTCCCCTCAATGGGGTGTTTCGGGCATGTCCGGTGGATGCCGACGGTTGGGACGTTTCCTACGACTGGGTGGTCTATGTTGATACGGTCACTGGCTCGCAAGGCAATAATTTCTTTGAACTGTTGCACCGTTGGGAAGAGACGCTTGACTATGACTTTGTTCACAAGGGGCAGTACAAGGTATGCCTTAAGGCGACATTTACCGATGGCAACCAGACTTGGCAGTATCCCACGGAGGAGATGGATTCCATCATATTTCGCCTGTCGATAAGCAGCAGCAGGCTCAAGTTCCCAAATACCTTCACGCCCAACGGTGACGGCCAGAATGATATCCTTCGGGCCAAGGAGTATCAGAGTATAGTTGATTTCCATGCCTCTGTGTTCAACCGATGGGGCCAGTGTCTGTACCGTTGGGACGATGTGGCCGAGGGATGGGACGGCCGTTGGGGGGGCAAGTACGTTCGCAATGGTGTCTACTATCTGGTGGTCAACGCCAAAGGGGCGGATGGTACAGCGTATCGCATAAAGAAGGCGATTAACGTATTTACGCATAAGAACGAAGACTATACGGACGAACCTTAGGAGACATGTCGAACAGCAAAATCATAGTGGAGGGCGCACGCGAGCATAATCTGAAGAACGTGGACGTAGTAATACCTCGCGGCACGCTTACCGTTATAACAGGATTGAGTGGCTCTGGCAAATCAAGTCTGGCCTTCGATACAATATACGCAGAAGGCCAGCGCAGATATATCGAAACCTTTTCTGCCTATGCCCGCAACTTCCTTGGCGGCATGTCCCGTCCCGATGTGGACAAGGTCAGTGGCCTGTCGCCGGTTATAAGCATAGAGCAGAAGACAACCAATCGCAATCCGCGTTCCACCGTGGGTACTACCACAGAGATATACGACTATCTTCGCCTCCTATATGCCAGAGTTGGCGAGGCACGCTCCTATGTCACCGGCGAGAAGATGATACGGTATACCGAGGAGCAGATAGTGGAACTCCTGCTGGACAGGTATGATGGTTGTCGTGTCTACATACTTGCTCCCGTTGTGCAGAACCGCAAGGGCCATTATCGCGAGTTGCTGGAGAGTGTGCGCAAGAAGGGGTATCTCTATGCCCGTATCGATGGCGAGATAGAGGAGCTACTGCCCGACATGCAGTTGGACCGCTACAAGAACCACGACATTGAGGTGGTGGTCGACCGTTTGCGTGTGGCACGCAAGGATGGCGACAGGCTCAGGCAAAGCGTGTCCGTGGCCATGCAGCAGGGTAGCGGCCTCATCCTTCTGTTTAATGTCGACACCGGCGAGGTGAGGCATTACAGCAAGCGTCTCATGTGCCCCACCAGCGGTATAGCATATCGCGATCCCGCACCTCACGACTTTTCGTTCAATTCTCCACAAGGTGCCTGTCCGCGCTGCAAGGGTTTGGGATACGTTTCGCTCATCGATGAGGACAAGGTCTTTCCGGATCGAAAGCTGTCTGTGCGCAACGGGGGAATAGCTCCCTTAGGGAAACTACGCCAAGCCATGATATTTTGGCAGATACAAGCCGTGCTCGAACGCAACGGCTATACATTGGATACTCCCGTGGGTGATATAGGCAGCGATGTATTGTCCGAGATACTGAACGGTAGCTCCGAACGGCTACGCATCCCGGCTGCCGTGGCACACACTTCGAGCGACTATTTTACCGACTACGACGGCCTGGTCAAGTATATCAACCAAATGCAGGACTCAGACATGAGTGCTTCGGCACAGAAGTGGGCGGAGCAGTTCAATCGTACCGCCGTCTGCCCCGAGTGCCATGGCCAACGCCTGAAGCGCGAGTCGCTGCACTTCTTTATCGCAGACAAGAATATCGCGGAATTGGCCGAGATGGAACTCGGCGAGTTTTACGCATGGCTGTCCACGATAGAGGAACATCTTACGGAGTACCAGCGCAAGGTTGCGCCGGAGATACTTAAGGAGATACGGACACGCTTAAGGTTTCTCCTGGATATTGGTCTGGAGTACTTGTCGCTGTCCCGCAGCAGCATTTCGCTCAGCGGTGGCGAAAGTCAGCGCATACGTCTGGCAACGCAGATAGGATCCCAACTTGTGAACGTGCTCTACATTCTCGACGAACCCTCAATAGGACTGCATCAGAAGGATAACAGTCGCCTTATCGCCTCATTGAAAGCCTTGCGTGACATCGGCAACACAGTCATTGTGGTCGAGCACGACCAGGAGATGATGGAGAATGCCGATTGGATCGTTGACATAGGACCGCGTGCCGGGCGTGCCGGTGGCTATGTCGTCTACCAGGGAACATATCGCGATATGTTGCAGGCCGATACACTCACAAGCCGCTATCTTTCGGGACGGCTTCGTATAGGTGTCCCCCCCATGCGTCGCGAGGGTAATGGCAAGTCCATCGTGATACACGGAGCCAAAGGCAACAACCTGAAGAACATAACGGCAACGTTCCCATTGGGCACACTTATATGTATAACGGGCGTCAGCGGCTCGGGAAAGAGCACGTTGATCAACGATACACTGCATCCCATTCTCTCACGGCATTTCTATCGGTCCCTGACAGAGCCATTGCCATACGACACGATCGAGGGGCTGGAGCACATAGACAAGGTTGTGGATGTCGATCAAACACCGTTGGGACGCACGCCTCGAAGCAATCCCGCAACATACACAAACGTCTTCAACGACATACGTAACCTGTTTGTGGACCTGCCGGAGGCCAAGATACGTGGCTACAAGCCCGGACGCTTCTCTTTCAATGTAAAGGGAGGACGCTGCGAGGCATGTTCCGGCAATGGCTACCGAAACATAGAGATGAATTTCCTGCCCGATGTGATGGTGCCATGCGAAGAGTGCCGTGGCAAGCGTTACAACCGCGAGACCCTGGAGGTGCGCTTCCGTGGCAAGAGCATAGCGGACGTGTTGGATATGACCGTGAATCAGGCCGTGGAGTTTTTCGAGAACCAGCCAAGTATCCTACAGAAGATAAAGGTTCTGCAAGACGTCGGCTTGGGCTATGTCAAATTGGGGCAGCCCAGTACCACGCTGTCCGGTGGCGAAAGCCAACGCATAAAGCTGGCCACGGAGTTGGCCAAGCGCGAGACAGGCCGTACATTATATATATTGGACGAGCCTACGACAGGCTTGCACTTTGAGGACATCAACGTGCTCCTTTCCGTATTGAACCGTCTTGTGGACAAGGGCAATACCGTCATAATAGTGGAGCACAATCTGGACGTCATCAAGTGTGCCGACTACCTGATAGAGATGGGGCCCGACGGCGGCCGCAACGGTGGACAGATACTTTTCGCCGGTACTCCAGAGGAATTGGTACGTGCCGGGGTGGGGCATACGTCACGTTACTTGGCCGGGATGCTTGGGAGATGAACAGAGACTAGTCAAAACAAACTTACATAACTCACACACACCATTACAACTATGAAACAGTTGACACTCTTATCGTTGGCCGCCATTGCCGCCGTGTCGGCACACGCTCAGAAGCAGAGGCCCAACATTGTGTACATCATGACCGATGACCATACGGCTCAGGCACTCAGTGCATACGGCAACAGCCATGTGCAGACTCCCAATCTGGACCGTATAGCGCAAGAGGGCGTGTTGTTCCGCAACAGTTTCGTGGCCAACAGCCTTTCCGGTCCAAGCCGTGCATGTATGCTAACCGGCAAGCACAGCCATATCAATGGCTTCACGAACAATGAGCACGGCATCTTCGACGGTTCGCAGCAGACCATGCCCAAGTTGATGCAGAAGGCCGGCTATCAGACCGCTTTGGTCGGCAAGTGGCACCTGGTGAGCGACCCGACTGGCTTCGATCACTGGGACATCCTCGTAGGCCAAGGCGAGTATTACAACCCCACGTTCCATCATCAGGACGGCAGTAAGAGCCGGGAGCATGGCTATTGCACCAACGTCATCACGGACAAGGCCATCGATTGGATGGAGCATCGCGACAAGGATCGCCCCTTCATACTCTTCGTACATCACAAGGCCTGCCATCGTGACTGGCTGCCCGAATTGAAGTATCTGCGCGAGTATGAGGACGTGACGTTCGAGAAACCGGCCAACTTCTGGGACAACTACGAAGGACGTATCGCCGCTCAGCAACAGGAGATGGCCATAGCCTCGGACCACGACATGGACCTCATCTATGACAACAAGGCATACCTGCCTGGTGACAGCAGCCGCCTCTCCGGCCTGTATCTTCATTATGTTGAACGCCTGGAGCCTGAGCTGCAACGCCAGTACTGGGCTTTTTACGACAGCCTGTCATGCGACTTCAAGCGTAAGCACCTCACCGGCAAGGACCTCGTGGAGTGGAAGTACCAGCGCTACATGCGCGACTATGCCAAGGTAACGCGCTCCCTGGACGACAACGTAGGCCGCCTGATGGACTACCTGCGCGAGCACGACATGCTGGACAATACCCTGGTGGTCTACACCTCGGATCAGGGCTTCTACATGGGCGAGCATGGATGGTTCGACAAGCGTTTTATGTACGAGGAGAGCCTGAACACACCGTTGCTCATGCGTCTGCCTGACGGATACAACCGTCGTGGCGAGGTCACTGAGATGGTACAGAACATAGACTATGCTCCAACGTTCCTGGAGATGGCCGGTGCCAAGGTGCCTGCCGACATACAGGGCCGCAGCCTGGTGCCCCTGTTGCGCGGCGAGAAAACCATAGGCAAGTGGCGCGATGCCATCTACTATCATTACCATGAGTATCCCGCCGAGCATTCTGTCAAGCGCCATTATGGCGTCCGCACGGAGCGTTACAAACTGATACACTTCTATCAGGACATCGACGCATGGGAACTGTACGACCTGCAGGCCGACCCCACCGAGATGCACAACGTCTATGACGATCCGCAGTATGCCAAGGTGCGTGTTGAGATGCATAAGAAACTGAAGCAGCTGCAGAAGATGTACAAGGACCCCATCGAGACCACATTGGCCAACAAGTAAGTTGCGGCCGGTACAATAAGCGCTAATCCATAACAAAAAAGCAATAACCATGAAGAAATCCTATGCGATCCTATCGCTGTTCCTTGCCGCAAGCCTGTGTGTCAAGGCAGATGTCCTTACTACGGACTACACCGTTGCCACAAAGGGCGCTCAGCTAACCTCCGAGGTATCGGCAGGTACGTACATAATATCCGGTATCGACCAGAGCAACCGGGAGTTCTATCTCTACGACAATGGCACTCAGGTGAAGGGCAGCGCCTCTTATCCTGTCGACCGTGAGTCCACCGCCACTTTTCTGTGGACACTCACTGCCCAGGGCAGCGAGTGGGTGATCATGAACGTTGGCACTGGAGCCATCATAAACTTGGGCGGCAGCAATGGCAGCGCCGTCAAGACGGGCGCCACAGAGCAGACCAACGCCATACACTTCGGCACGGATGGTTATATGACCATACTTAATGCGAACGGTCAGGCCATAGACATGACGGCCAACGGAGCCAATCCCACCACATGGAAGGGCACTACAACACCGTCCGGTTCCCGTCGCCTCAAGATCTACGCTGCCGAGAACGTCACCAAGAAGCAGTCCAGAACACTCAGCCTTGTACCCGCTCCCAAGTCCGCTATTGTGGGGGACGGTGAGTTGACTCTGAAGAAGGGCTTCACCATTTCCGTCAGCTTTGCCGATGCCGACACCCGGCAGAACGTGCTGGCCGATGTGGCACGCTTTATGACCACCATGGACGAGGCCACCGGCCTTGCTCCGGTTGTGATGGACGGACAGGCCGACATCACCATCTCCGAGAATGCGGAGTTGGCAGTCGAGGGCTATGTGCTGGACATTACCGCCACAGGTGTCACCATCGAGGCTTCCACTTCAGATGGCGTCTTCTATGCCATGCAGAGCCTCATGCGTCTGCTGCCTCCCAACGTAGTTCTTGGCAAGAAGGTGGAGCAGGCATACGCCCTGCCTGTTGCCCGCATAGAGGACGAACCCCGTTTCTCCTATCGTGGATTTATGCTGGACGTGAGCCGTCACTTCTTCACCATTGAAGAGGTCAAGAGGATGATAGACCTGATGGCCATCTACAAGATGAACATCTTCCATTGGCACCTGACCGACGACCAGGGGTGGCGTGCCGAGATCAAGCGCTATCCCAAGCTCACCACCACCGGTGCTACCCGTAAGAGCAGCTACGACACCCCCATACGCAAGATTATAGAGAACGGTCAGGTCTACTGGACCGGTGAGGGAGCACAGACAGGCAAGCCCTACGGCCCGTTCTTCTACACCCAGGAGGAGATGAAGGAAATCGTGGCCTACGCTGCAGAGCGTCATATAGACGTGTTGCCCGAGGTGGATATGCCCGGACACTTTGTCGCCGCACTGGCTGCCTATCCCGAGTATAGCTGCAATCCCGGCTCCACTCCCGAGGTATGGATCAACGGAGGCATCAGTTCCACCGTCCTGAATGTTGCCAATCCCCAGGCTGTGGAGTTTGCCAAGAACGTCATCACCGAATTGGCCGAGATATTCCCGTACCCCTACTTTCACATCGGCGGTGACGAGTGTCCCACCACCCAGTGGGAGAACAACGCCGACTGCCAGCAGAAACTGAAGGAGCTGGGCAAGACCAGTTACCGTGCCCTGCAGACCGAATTCATCCGCGAGATCAACCAGCACCTGGCCTCTTTGGGCAAGAAGATGGTATGTTGGAACGAGAGCATCACGGAGTCCGGTGCCGACCTCGACCTGATGAAGGCCTCCGGTGCCACCATCATGTGCTGGAACCCCTGCCAAAGCGGTGCCGCCAAGGCCGCGCAGCTGGGCCTGAATGCCATCATCACGGAGTGGGGTAGCGGTTGCTACTATATCAATCGCAAGCAGAGCAACGACTATGGCGAGCCCGGAGCGGCAGGGTCTGGCAACGGCAACGTGGCAGCCACCTACAACTATCAGCCCGTTCCTGCCAACGTCTCTGCCGATGCCGCCAAGTACTATATCGGTGTCCAGGCCACGTTCTGGACCGAGCATGTCAGCAGCAACGAGTATCTCGAGTACCTGGCTCTGCCGCGTTTCATGTGTGTTGCCGAGGCAGGTTGGACCCCTCAGGACCAGAAGGACTGGGCCGGCTTCGTACGTCGCATGACAGTGGAAACCGAGATGCTCTCCCTGGGCGATTATGTGTTCGCACGCCATTGGATGCAGGACTATGTGCCCCGTCAGGCACCGGCTTCCGACATTGCCGACGGTAATGTGGTATCGTTCACCAATATGAGCGCGGACCGTGGTCGTTGCATGGCCGACAACAACGGCACGCTCAATGCCCAAGGCTCCGAGTGCACGGCATGGACACTGGAGCAGGCTTCTGCCGGGAACAACACGTATTACATCAGGAGCAACGTCAGCGATAAGTACCTCTATGCCGCCAATGGCAATTCAGGCACGCAGGTGGAGCTGAATGCCACGAACAAGACGGCTTGGGCCTTCGACACCAGCACATTTGCCGGCAATGTGGCCATCTGCTACGGTAATGTCAGCGGCAATGCCATTAACAACAATGTGTCCAACACCACCAAGGCCCGCCTCTTTGCCCACGGTACCGGCAATGGCGCATCCTTCTGGGCAATGGAGCCGTTCGAGGGGCGCGACAAGTTGGCCGATGGCGAGAGCGGAGTCCTGGCCTATCACTACACATATCTCGGCCTGAGCCTCCTGCGCAAAGAGTTCATTCTGGAGAAGGGCACGCCCTATCCCGCTTGTGCTGACTATGTGCCCGAGGGTTACAAGTTGGCTTCTGCCGCACCGGTTTCCGGCACCGTAAGCGTCAAGAGCGAAAGGGTGGAAATCCCCGTGATACCCGATCCTGAGACAGGTATCTCTGACGTCCGTCCCGTGCCCACCGTCAATGCCATCTATAATCTCAATGGCCAGCGTCTCGCTGCGCCACGCCCGGGGATAAATATCATCAATGGCAAAAAGGTAATGGTCAAGTAAGACAGATCCCTATGTACGGACGAGGCTCTTCTCCTTATTATATATATCAATGTGGGATGAGCCTTTGAACGAAATTACATGAACCGCGCTCTCGGGCGCGGTTTTTTTTTGTACCTTTGCACCCGATATGGGAATTGCAGAGATACTGTTGTTGGCCGTCGGCGTCTCCATGGATGCCTTTGCCGTGTCTATAGCCAAGGGCATCAGCGCCGGTAGGGCGCGTGTCGGGCAGGCATTGACCGCCGGACTGTGGTTTGGCGGCTTCCAGGCGTTGATGCCTTTGCTGGGCTTCTTCTTCGGTCGTAGCTTTGCAGCCGTCATTGGCGCATGGGATCATTGGGTGGCCTTTGCATTGCTCACCTTCATAGGCGGCAATATGGTGCGCGAGGCATTGTTCGGTGGCGAGGAACATGTGTCGGCCGACTTTTCTTTCAGGTCTATGCTTTCCTTGGCCATAGCCACCAGCATAGACGCACTGGCGGTAGGCGTGTCTTTTGCTTGTCTGAAGATATCCGTATGGATGCCCGTTGCCATCATAGGACTTGTTACCATGGCGTTCTCCGTTGCGGGGGTGTACCTGGGCAATGTCTTCGGGCTCAGGTTTCGCTCCAAGGCAGGTCTGGCCGGAGGGGTGGTGCTGATGCTCATAGGTCTGAACATCCTGTGGGAACACACCATGCAGTCCTGACCCGTAATCTACACCGTGCCGACTGGCACACCATGCTGGATGCCGCTGGCCGCCTCGTGTGGCAGGTATTTTATAAACCGGTTTTCCCGTGCTCAGGAACCGGTTTGTTCAGCCGCATAAACCGGTTCTTTGATATGGATAAACCGGTTTGTTCCGAAGCCATGCCACATGAACAAGGCCAGGTCTTCGCATGCCGTGGACGAAGGCCTCGGGAAGGCCTGCCTATTTAGTCACAGCGATGCCGGTCGCTCTTGCCATACAGCTGCGTCCGACTTTGTCGGGCGCGATGTGTGGACAAACAATGCTAAATCTCTGCCCGCATGTTTTCGGCTTTCGCTTTTTTATCGTATATTTGTGTGGATAATAGGAGACATACATTGTTATTTCGATATGAAACTGCAATTCAAACTGGAGTACCGTACCGACTGGGGACAGGACATACGTGTGGAAATAATGGTGGAACACAGGCGTGGTTCCGAGATGGTGTACACACACATGCTGAACACGGCGGACGGGCAGAACTGGGAAGGCGAGGTGGTTCTGCACGAGAAGGAAGCCCGCGCTTTTCGTTACAGATATCTCGTGGCCGCAGGCGACGAGGTGGTACGCCGCGAGTGGAACGGGGTGCCACGTACGTTCATCTATGCGCAGGACAAGACGTTCCTGCTTCACGACTATTGGAAAGACGTCCCGGCCCTCGGCCATCTGTATTCATCGGCCTATGGCCATTGCGTGGCTCAAGTACCGTCCGGCGACCCGGAGATGTCGTATTATGACCGTACGTTGTTCTTCCGTGTGCAAGCCCCCCAGTTGGGGAAGGGCCAGCAACTTGCCTTGATAGGCTCCCTGCCTCAGTTGGGCGGATGGGTGCCAGTGCGTGCGTTGAGGATGAACCGTGGCGGCATGCACGAGTGGTGTCTGGCTCTGAGTGCCGCTGGACTGCAATTCCCTTTTGAGTATAAATATGTGGTGGTGGACGAAGTCAGCGGAGAACTGCTTGCATGGGAGGAGGGAGACAACCGCCATTCGCCTGCTGTGGGTACCAACATTTCGGAGTTGTGGGGAGCACAGGCCTCCGTACAGTCGATACCCAAGGACGGTACGTTGCTGGCCTCCAACACGGTGCAGGTAATCTGGGACCACAGTCTGCGTGTGCCATACGAACATTGGAAGGTGGCAGGTGTTGTAATCCCTGTTTTCTCTCTGCGCAGCCGTGGCAGTCAGGGCGTGGGCGACTTCGGCGACCTGCGCATGCTTGTGGACTGGGCCTGTCGCACGGAGATGCGCATGATACAGTTGCTGCCCATCTACGACACCACACAGACCGGTACGTGGACCGACTGCTATCCCTACAATGCCATCAGCATCTATGCCCTGCATCCCTTATATGTGGACGTCCGGCAGCTGCCGGCCATCGCCGATGAAGCTTTCATGCAGGAGTATGAAAATGAGCGTGCGGAGTTGAACGCCCTGCCGCAGATGGACTATGAACGTGCGATAGGCCTGAAGTTGCGTTACCTTCATCGCCTCTACGAACAGGAGGGCGACGCACAGTTGGCTACGGCGTCGTGCCGCGAGTTTGTTCGTGGCAACGAGGACTGGCTTGTGCCATACAGCGTATTCTGCCATCGTCGCGATACCGAGGGCACCAGCTGTTTCCGGACATGGAGTGTACTGTCGGAATATGACCGTGTGCAGGCTGCGGAGTATGCGGATGCCAATGCTGTTGAGGTGCGCTTCTTTGTCTTCGTCCAGTATCTCCTGTCAAGACAGTTGGCGGACACCACGGCCTATGCCCGTGCGCATGGTGTGGTGCTCAAGGGCGACATACCGATAGGCATCTCGCGCACCAGCGTGGAGGCATGGACAGAGCCCGAGTACTTCAATATGCAAGGCTCGGCAGGAGCACCACCGGACGACTTCAGTGTAGACGGTCAGAACTGGGGCTTTCCCACGTACAACTGGAGGCGTATGCAGCAGGACGGCAACCGATGGTGGATACGCCGCTTTACCAAGATGGCCGACTATTTCGATGCCTATCGCATAGACCACGTGCTGGGCTTCTTCCGTATATGGGAAATCCCCGTTTCGGCCAGGAGTGGGTTGTTGGGGCACTTTGCTCCGTGCCTGCCGTTGAGTATGGAAGAGATAGAAGGTTTCGGGCTGCATTGGCGCGAGAAATTCTTCTCACGCCCCTACATCACAGATCATTTCCTGCGTAGTCTGTGCAGCGAACAGAGCATAGTCGAGGAGGTGCGTTCACGTTACCTGGAGGCGGAGGGACCGGACTGGTATGCCCTGTTGCCGGAATACGGGACGGAGCAGCAGGTGTATGCCCACTTTGGGAACATTGATGGCGATGAACGAGCCGTCAAGGTACGTGGCGTTCTGTGTAAACTCATACAGAACATTCTCTTCATCCCTATGGGCGAGGGCTATGTTCCGCGCATAGCCGCACAGCAGACCTATGTGTATGAGTCACTTTCGCCTGCCGAGAAAGAAGCCTTCAACCGCCTGTACGAGGACTTCTATTATCATCGTCACAATGACTTCTGGGGCACGGAGGCCATGAAGAAGTTGCCCTCTTTGGTGGAGGCCACCCACATGTTGTGCTGTGCGGAAGATTTGGGTATGGTGCCTGCATGCGTGGAGCCTGTCTTGAAGCGTCTGCGCATCCTGTCTCTGGAGATACAGACGATGCCCAAGGAGTATGGCGTGCGCTTTGGCCGTCTGGAGAACAATCCATACATGTCCGTAGCAACGATCTTCACTCATGACATGCCGACGTTGCGTCTCTGGTGGCAGGAGAACGAGGAAAGACGCCAGCAGTTCTACAACGAGATGTTGCAGAAGGATGGCCGTGCTCCAGAGGTGATGCCAGGATGGTTGTGCGAGGAAGTGGTGTCGCGCCACCTGTTTTCTCCATCCATGTTGTGTCTGATATCATTGCAGGATTGGCTGTCCATGGACGAGTGCCTTCGTGCTGAAAATCTTGAAATGGAACGTATCAACGTTCCGGCCAACCCACGTCACTATTGGCGTTACCGCATGCACCTGACCATAGAGCAATTGCTGGATGCCGGAGAACTCAACGACCGGATAAGCTTCATGGTCAAGCGAAGCGGACGTGCTTAGCCGGCATGCCGTGCACATTTTCCCGATATATGAAGCGGGAGTCTGTCGCAATTCTGCCGGCAGGCTCCCGCTTTGGTTCTCGTGTCACAGAGGGCTTCAGTAGCATTCTCCTTCGCTGGGGAAGTTCTCGCTTTTGACATCGGTGATGTACTGGCCGATGGCGTCCGTCATGACCGTGAAGAGGTCGGCATAACGGCGCAGAAACTTGGGAGAGAACCCCTTGTTCATGCCCAGCATGTCGTGTACCACCAGCACCTGACCGTCGGCAGGGCCTGCTCCTATTCCTATGACTGGAATGGTTAGCTCGTTGCATACACGGCTGCACAGCTCGGCGGGAATTTTTTCCAGCACCAGGGCAAAGCAGCCTGCATCCTCCAGGGCGTGTGCATCGGAAATCAGCTTCTCGGCCTCGGCACTCTCCTTGGCACGTACGGCGTATGTTCCGAATTTGTTGATGCTCTGCGGCATCAGTCCCAGGTGACCCATCACGGGGATGCCTGCGTCCAGTATGGCGTGGATGGTGTCGATGAATTCCACGCCGCCCTCCAACTTGAGTGCATCGGCATGGCTTGCCTTCATGATGCGTATGGCATTGGCAACACCCTCGGTGCGTCCCACCTGGTAGGAACCGAACGGCATGTCGCAGACCACCAGTGCACGCTTGGCTCCGCGCACTACGCTCTTGGCATGGTATATCATTTGGTCCACGCTGATGGGCAGGGTGGTCATATTGCCTGCCATCACGTTGGATGCGCTGTCGCCCACCAGTATTATGTCCATGCCGGCCTGGTCCACTATCTGGGCCATGGTGTAGTCATAGGCAGTGAGCATGGCAATCTTCTTGCCCTGCTGCTTCATCTCCATAAGTCTGTGGGTGGTGACCTTGCGAGTATCCTCTATCAAGTAAGTTGACATGGTTAAATACCTCCTATAATATATATATGTAATGTATGTAGTAGCTAATGCGTCTTGCAAAGGTACGACATTTTGCTGTATGGGCAAAGCGGAGCCAAGGTAAATGGGGACAAATGCGATGAGAAAGGGGGCGTTGTCGTTTTTTTTACATATCTTTGTACGCGTAAGTGCAGGAACGCAAATGAACTCCACTCTGAAGATATACAAGGCATCGGCCGGTAGCGGCAAGACTTTCACGCTGACCGTGGAATACATCTATCTGATGATACGTCCGCAGGCCGACGAGGAGTACAGGCATACCTTGGCGGTGACCTTTACCAACAAGGCCACTGCTGAGATGAAGGACCGTATTCTGCAACACCTGTATGGCATAGGTCATGGCCTGCCTGGCAGCGAGTCATACATGTCCAGACTGATGGAGAAACTCAGACATGACGGGCATCGCATGACCGAGGAGCAGGTGAGAGAGCGTTGTGGCAAGGCGTTGACCCAGATCCTGCATGATTATAGCCGCTTCCGTGTGGAAACGATAGACAGCTTCTTCCAAAGCATACTGAGGAGCCTGGCCCGGGAGCTTGGACAAAGTTCCAATCTGCAGGTGGAGCTGAACGACCAGGAGCTGCTGGATATGGCTGTGGACCGGCTGATAGACTCACTTGACCAGGATGCCACGCTCCGGCGCATAGTCATACAGTATGTGGCCGACGAGTTGGACGAAAACGGCAAATGGAACATACAGTCGGCCATCAAGACGTTTGGCCAGTGCATCTTCAAGGAAGACTTTATGCAACGGGACCGGAAGGACCGCGATGCCATATCGGACTTCGGGCAGGTACGGGCGTTCCGCACCTTCATGACAGAGATAATGGAACGTGCAGATGCCGACATCAGAGCATTGGCCCAAGCGATGCTGGACTATACTCGGGAGGTGTGCCGGTCCGAGTTCGTGGGCAAAAGGCAACCTGCGCCGCAGACATATCTGCAAAACATCATTGCAGACAAGGCACAGAATAATAGGACGGTGGCAAAAGGAGCCAAGTTTCAGGCTTTTCTGGACGACGGCAGCGCCCTGTTGCTTACCAAGTATAAAGGCGACGAGGCGACGTGTGCACAATTCCGGCAACTGGCTGACAAGTTTGTGGACTTCATGAGTAAGGAAGACACGCTGCGTCGCAGATACAACACGGCCAAGCTGGCCCGTCACTTCACCAATCAGTTGCAGCTCCTGTCGCGCATAGACGATATAGTGCGTGACATAAACAACGAGCGGGAGACTTTCCCGCTGTCTTTCACTCCTACGTTGTTGTCGACCATGATTGCCGGGCAGGACAGCCCTTTTGTGTTCGAGAAGATAGGTACCGAGTTGTGGAACGTCATGATAGACGAGTTCCAAGACACAAGCCGCCTCCAGTGGGACAACTTCAGGGTGCTGCTGTTCGAGAACCAGTCCCTTGGCGGAACCGACCTGATTGTTGGCGACATCAAGCAGAGTATCTACCGATGGCGCGGTGGAGAATGGAGCCTGCTTAGCAACCTGGCCGATACGATGCGCAAGTGGAAACCTGTGACAGAGACCTTGGACACCAACTACCGTAGCGAGCAGCGGATAGTGAAGTTCAACAATGATTTCTTCGTCAAGGCAGCCGCAACCCTGGATACTGTGGCTGGTGATGCGCGGTTTGCCATAGGAGGAGATTCTGGCATCTATAGTGACGTCCGGCAGGAGGTGCCATCGCAGAAAATGAAGTCTCCGCAAGGTTACTACAGCGTGACACTGCGTATCAGGGGGACAAAGGCCAACGGACAGCCCAAGCTTGCCCCGGAAGAGGAAAAGGAACGGATACTGGAAGATATGCTTTCGCAGATATGCGACCTGCATGCCAAAGGCTTGCCTCTGACGGAGATGGCCATATTGCTCCGCAAGAACAGACAGTCGGCCATCATACTGGATTACTTCCAGCAGCATGCTCCGTCCGATATACGCATAGTCAGCGACGAGGCTTACCTCTTGGGCAATAGTACTATATCTACCATCATGGTATCTGCCATGCGAACGTTGATAGAGGACTACGAGACGAGTCCCGTACCATATCACCTGTTGTTGATGAACTATCAGACCAGGATAGAGGGCAGCGACCTGTCAATGGACGCGATAATGCGCGGCAATGCTGTGGACATGCTTCCCGTGTTCCTGACTGAGGAGCGGGAAAGGTTGAAGCAACTGCCATTGTATGAACTGGTGGAAGAACTGTACAGACGATTGCACTTGGAGCGTTTGCAGGACCAGGACGCTTATCATTATGCCTTCCTGGATGCTGTGCAGCTTTATCTCCGGGACAACCCCAACGACATCTACTCCTTCCTGGAGGCATGGGACACGACCCTGAGCCGACAGTCCATACCTTCCGGTAAGCAGGACGGCATCCGTATACTGACCATACACAAGTCCAAGGGACTGGAGTTCCATACCGTCTTCATGCCGTTCTGCGACTGGGAACTGGAGGCCGATAAGGGCGATACGCTTTGGTGCAAGGCAGAGCACGGACACGACGAGTTCAATACGTTGGGTAAGATGCCGGTGGCGCGGACATCGGTCATGGCGCAATCATATTATAGCGGCAGATACAACGAAGAGCATCTGCAAAGCAGGGTAGATGAGCTTAATTCCCTCTATGTGGCCTTTACGCGTGCATCATGTAACATGTATATATGGGGCACATGTACGGACAAGTCCATTCAGGAGAGTGGCACCGTGGGCAACCTGTTGTGCACATGTCTCAATCCGGGGATGGAGTTCACGGATGGTGTGTGGCATACGGATGAGGGTGAGCCGGTCACGACCGTCAAACAGGAGCATGCCAGCGACAACCGCATGCTGCCCGACCATACTCCTAAGCATGTGGATATGGTCAGCTACAAGGCACGTTTGAATTTCCGCCAAAGCAACGAAGCGCGTGAGATGCTTGATACGGCCGGGAGCACGCGGGCGCTGGGAACTTTGTTCCACAGCATCATGGCAGAGATACTGGATGCCGACCACATAGGTCGTGTGTTGAAACGTAGCCTCATGCAAGGGCGCCTGACGCTGCAGCAACACGACGAACTGGTCGGCTATTTGTGTGGCATACGTGACAATGCACTGATAGCCTCGTGGTTTGACCCTCGGAACCGTGTCTTTGCCGAGTGTGACATACTTGATCCATCCGCATGCAGGCATGACAAGCGTAATCAGCGTCCTGACCGCATCGTCATGAGAGATGGAGTGATCACGGTAGTGGACTATAAGTTTGGTGACGAGCACGGCGGCTACAAGGGACAGGTGAGGAACTACATGCGCCTGCTTCGAGAAATCTATCCCGCTTATGATGTGCAGGGCTACCTGTGGTACGTAAAGCGTGGGACAACGGAGACGGTAAATTGACTGCGGCTATGAAAGAAAACAACTGGAGCGATAATACTTTCCTGGCATGTGTGGCGCGGGATCTGATGCAGCGCTTTGGCAACGATATGACCAACGTGACCGTGGTCTTTCCCAACAAGCGTGCGCGCCTGTTTCTGAATGAGGAACTGCTATCGCGCACGGCATCCCCCATGTGGGCACCAAGGTATGCCACCATAGGCGAACTGTTCGACTCGGTCGTAGGTGATGAGGTGATGGAACCCATACCGGCCATCTGCCGTCTATATCATATATATAAGGAAGCAATGGGCACCAAGGCCGAGTCGCTGGACATGTTCTGGGGATGGGGCGAGATTCTGTTGCAAGACTTCGAGGACATCGATAAGCACATGGTGGATGCCGATGCTCTGTTCCTCAACGCCCTTGAGCTTAATAGAATGGAGTCTTTGGATTTCCTTACCGACGACCAGCGGGCTGCCTTGGAACACTTCTTTGGAACCCTTGTCTCGGAAAACAAGACGCGCATCCAGGAGCGCTTTGCCGAACTGTGGGCCATCATGCCACGCCTATACCATGGCATACGGGAGAACATGCCAGATGGCGTGATGCCATACCGTGGTGCCTTGGAGCGCAAGGCTGTGGAGAACATGGCTCTTTTGGAGCATGACGAGGAGCGGAGGTACTGCTTTGTGGGCTTCAATATGTTGAGTGAGACGGAAAAGAAGCTCATGTCCTATCTGCATGGCAGTGGCAAGGCACTGTTCTATTGGGACTATGACGTGATGTATCAGGGCAAACGCGACTTTGAGGCTGGCGACTTCATACGCGAGAACCTGCTACGCTTCCCCAATGCCATGGCCGGTTATGATATATACAACAACCTCGTTCATAAGACGGACGTGACCTTTGTCTCCACGTCCACTGACAGTATTGCCACGCGCTACATACCCGAATGGCTGGGCGAGCATTTGACTGCAACCGAACGTGAGACGGCACTTGTCCTATGTGACGAGCACCAACTCCAAACCGTGCTTCATGCCATACCGGATGACGAAGGCAAGACAGGCACCCCAAGGGACGTGAACATCACCATGGGCTATACACTGACCGGCACGCCCGTCTTCAGTCTCGTCATGGCTTTGATAGCCTTGCAGACCGATGGATGGGACGAGAAGCGGAGGCGCTTCCGACTGTCGTTCCTGAAGACTGTGACCCTGCATCCTTATTCCGCCCATCTGGACGATGCGTTGTGGAACAGGAGAATAGACACGACGGTTGCCGCGGACCTGGTGGAATATCTGGACGCTGCCGTTACGGCTTTGGCCGAGAAAGCCAAGGAGAACGGCGACTTTGATGATGTCCTGATGCTCGAAAGCATATACCTTATGCACAAGGCATTGCGCCAGTTCCTCGATGTAGTGACCGATGCCGAATATCCGCTCCACATGCAGCCGGCCACGTTGCGGCGCCTGCTCCGACGTGTGTTGGGCACCCGTAGCATCCCCTTCAACGGTGAGCCGGCACAGGGCCTGCAGGTGATGGGCGTCTTGGAGACCCGATGCCTGGACTTCCGCAACATACTGATGTTGAACGTGGGCGAGGGCTTCCTGCCCAAGAGCGGCATGGACAATTCCATGATACCCTTTACGCTGAGAGTGGGCTTCGGCCTTACCACCATACGCCATCGCGTGGCGGTGTTCGCCTATTACTTCTACCGCCTTATTCAGCGTGCAGAGCATGTCACCTGCATTTATAACGAGAATTCCTCCGGCAATGTACGGCACGAGATGAGCCGCTTCCTGCGCCAATTGCAGGCAGAGACCGATTTGCCTATCCGTTATCTGAGGCTGGAGGCATCGCAGGAAAGCGTGCTGACGGCCTTGGGCGAGATACCGAAGAACCGAGAGATACTGAGGCTGCTGCACGAGAGGCACGACCTCCGGTTCAACACATCGGCGCGTCCGCTCAGTCCCTCGGCCATCAACCGCTATCTGGACTGCAAGATGAAGTTCTATCTGTCCAGCGTGTGTGGCATGAGGATAGAGCAGGACCCGGATGACGGCATAGATGCCCGCATGATGGGCAACATATTCCACAATGCCGCAGAACAGATATATAAGGAGATGATGTCCCATGCCAAGGGCAATACCCTCACTCGTGAACAGATTTCGGCCTATACGAAGGATAAGGGCGAAAGACTGCAGCACATCATAGACGAGCAGTTTGCAATAGAATGCAACGTTACCGATTTCCGTGGCGAGAACATACTAATCCGAGAGGTGATAGAGCGTTACCTCCTGAACCTCCTGCGATGGGATGCCAGACATGCGCCCATCACCATCGAAGAGATGGAAAGTGACGTCTTCATGCCCATTAACGTGAGGGTGGGAGAGGAGACCGTGAGCATATTGACCGGTGGACGTGTAGACCGCATGGACACCCTCTGTGACGGCGAGGGCCGCAGGCAATGGCGCATTGTGGACTACAAGACGGGAGCGCACGAAAATGTTGTCAGCAAACTGGACAACCTCTTCATGTCTGGCAACATGCATGCCGGCTACTATCTGCAGACGTTTCTCTATGCCCTGGCTGCCAGGCACATGGGAAAGACCCGCTTGCCCATCCGCCCCGTACTGTTCTATCCGGCTCATGCCGGCCGCGAAGACTATGACCCAACGATGCGTATCGGCGCGGGCGATGACCTGCGGACCGATGACAGCGGCATGCCGTCAGGCCCGGTGATAGACATAGCTCCATACGAGGAAGTGTTCGTGAGCGGCTTGGCCGAAGTGGTGGCCGAGATATTCTCGCCCGACGTGCCATTCAGCAAGACGCCAAACGCTGAGGCATGCAAGTACTGCGACTACAGGAAACTGTGCAACAGATGACACCGTGACAGAAGAGAAACACCAAATACATATTATTAACAACCTAAACTAACTTTAGATGAAGAAAGGTATTTTATCATTCGTGATGGTTGCGGCATTTGCAGGCACTCTCACCGCCCAGGAGGCAGGAGGCGTGGGCTTTGTCGTGCCCACAGTCAAGAACATCAGCCAAAGCAAGGGAACGGCCTCCGTATCGTCCCAAGCAGAAGTGAACGTCAACGACAAGAGCCTGAACTATGCGGCCGAGTATCTGAGGAGCAGCCTCATGCTGGTAGGCGCACCCAAGGACGGTGATTCTGCTGCTATTGAGTTGCAGATCGTCAAGAACAAGAAGTTGGAAAACGAAGGCTACATCCTGGACGTGACCCCCGCCAAGATAGTGATCTCAGGCCAAACGCCCCAGGCAGTCATGTGGGGCATACAGACGCTCCTGCAGATGCACGACTCGCAGGAGTCCGACGGTACGTTCACTATCCCGGCGTGCAAGATACAGGACAAGCCGGACTATGCATACCGTGGCTTTCTGATTGATGTGGCACGCAAGTTCTTCCCCTTGGACTACTTGAAGAACCTCGTCCGCACCATGTCTTATTACAAAATGAACGTATTGCAGGTGCACTTGAACGACAACGGATTCAAGAAGTATTTCCACAACAATTGGGACGAAACCTATGCCGCATTCCGCCTGGAGAGCGAGCGTTTCCCGGAGTTGACCGCTAAGGACGGCCACTACACCAAGGCCGAGTTCCGCGAGTTCGTCAAGGAGTCAGCCAAGCTTGGCGTGGAGATTATCCCGGAGATTGACGTGCCGGCCCACTCTCTGGCCTTTGCCCACTACCGTCCCTCCTTGTCATCTGACAAGTACGGTGTAGACCACCTCGATCTTACCAACCCCAATGTCATCCCCTTTATAGACAGCGTCTTCGTGGAGTACATGGAGGGCAAGGATCCTGTCTTCGCCGGCCCGCGTGTCAGTGTGGGTACCGATGAGTACAGCAATGCCGACAAGCAGGTAGTGGAACTCTTCCGTGCCTTCACCGATCACCTGATCAAACTGGTTGAGGGCTACGGTTATCAGGCCAAGCTTTGGGGTGCTCTGAGCCATGCCAATGGCGAGACTCCGGTAAAGAGCGATAACGTATTGATGGACATCTGGTACAACGGCTATGCCAATCCCAGGGACATGAAGGCGCAGGGCTACCAGATGGTGAGCATACCCGACGGCTTCGTGTATATTGTTCCCGCAGCTGGGTATTATTATGATTACCTGAACGTTAAGTTCCTCTATGAGCGTTGGACTCCGGCCAAGATAGGCAGTGAGCAGTTCGACGAGAAGGATCCTCAGATAGAGGGCGGAGCTTTTGCCGTGTGGAATGATGTGTGTGGCAACGGTATCAGCGTGGGCGACGTACACCACCGTGTGTTCCCGGCCATGCAGGTCATTGCCGAGAAGTGCTGGCACGCGGTTAACGACACCGTCAACTTTGCCAAGTGGGACGAGGGACGCAAGCTCTTGGGCGAGGGACCTGGCGTGAACGAACTTGGCAGCACCGAGGCCGACATCCGCATCTTGCGCCCCGGACAGCCTATCGGTGGCAACGAGTATGCTCAGATTGGCTATGATTATCAGGTTGACTTCGATATAACATGGGATAAGGAGATACCGGGAACCATGCTGACAAAAAGCGCACGTGCCACATTCTACCTCGCAGATCCCGTCAGCGGTATGCTGGGCTTCAGTCGCGACGGCTATCTGTTCACATTCAAGTACAGCGGCCGTCCCGGAGTCACCGAGCACCTGACCATCAAGGGTACCAACAAGAAGACCGAACTGTGGGTCAACGGCAAGTTGTTCCAAACTCTCAACTATGACGAAAGACTGGCAGCCGATGCCAAGCCCTACAACGTAGTGCGCACGCTGGTATTCCCCCTGTACAGGGCAGGTCGTTTCCATAGTGCTGTGACAAACTTCAAGGCCAGGAAACTTTGATAGCGCCTATACGTTCGTTGTCGTTTGTCCGGCAGTGAGCGTTTCCTCCCTCTTTGGAGGATATTGCTGAAATAACTGGCATCCGGTTCACATCTCTTATGGACCGGATGCCAGTCTTGTAATGCTCGTCCCGCCATGCCACGGGGCGTTGCGTCGGCTGTCATGGGACGTGGGGCGAATAAACCGGAATATGCGTCACAAAGAACCGGAATATGAGACAGCATAAACCGGTTTTCTGGTGTGAGAAAACCGGTTTGTTTCAGGTCCACCCCGTGGCACGTGATACCAGACACGGCATGCTTCATGGGGGCGGACCGTTACTTCTGCTCCACAAGTCTGTACTGACGTATGCCTGCTCCTATCTGTCCGGCGTATTCCCGGTTCCATGGTCCGCTCTTGGACTCTATGCGCTTGACGAGGTGTACCTTACCGCGCTCGGGGCTTTGACGTATCGCTTCGATGCAAACCCGGTCAAGAGCCTCGGGATCAAGTGGCGCAAGATGTCGAGGTCGCCCATCTATCTGCGTAGCTGCTGGAATGGTCATGCGGTCACAGTCGGCTGAATGTTGTCATAAGGGTCCTATGTGGAGTTATGTGAATGTTTGAGTGATGTGGCTCGGGATATTGTGGATCTGGCCGATGTACGTAGTGCCCAAAAGCTGATGGTTTTGTACAATTACATACCTTATTGTAATATATCGGGGCGAAGAACTCCGCACTTTGCTCTTTTTTTCATAACTTTACGGCCGCAATATAATAACTACATACCAGATGTTGACATTAAAGCTGATTACCGAGGAGACCGAGCGCGTTATTGCCGGTCTCGAGAAGAAGCGTTTTGCCGGAGCGCGTGAGGCAATAAACGAAGTCATAGATATAGACAGACAACGCCGTGCTGCTCAGACCCAGCTTGACAGAAATCTTGCCGAGGCCAAGAAGCTGGCGGCCGAGATCGGCAGCCTGATGAAGCAGGGCAAGAAGGAGGAGGCTGAGCAAGCCAAGGCCGGTGTGGCCGCCCTGAAGAGCAAGAACGAGGCTCTGAAGACCGAGATGGAGACGGCCGAGAAAAGCATGGTGGACAAGTTGTGCCAGATACCCAACGTGCCTTACGATGAGGTGCCAGAGGGTTCTTGTGCCGAGGACAACTGGGTGGTGAAGTCCAATCTGAAGGAGTGTGTCATAGGCAAGGACACTGTAGGCAACTGGGATGCCAATCCTGTTGTCGAGACTGCACGCCTGCCGCACTGGGAACTGTGCAAGAAGTACAACCTGATAGACTTCGACCTGGGCGTCAAGATAACAGGTGCCGGCTTCCCGGTGTATCGTGGCAAGGGTGCCAGATTGCAGCGTGCGTTGATTAACTTCTTCCTGGACGAAGCCCGCAAGAGCGGATACGAGGAGATAATGCCTCCCACAGTGGTAAATGCTGCCAGCGGCTACGGAACCGGCCAGCTTCCTGACAAGGAAGGGCAGATGTATCACTGCAATCTTGACGACCTGTATCTGATCCCCACGGCGGAGGTGCCCGTTACCAACATTTACCGTGACGTTATCATCGACGAGAAGGATCTGCCCATAAAGAACTGTGCCTACACCCAGTGCTTCCGCCGCGAGGCCGGTTCCTATGGCAAGGATGTCCGTGGGCTGAAC
This sequence comes from Prevotellaceae bacterium UBA711, assembly GCA_002297545.1. Taxonomy (GTDB): domain Bacteria; phylum Bacteroidota; class Bacteroidia; order Bacteroidales; family Bacteroidaceae; genus Physcousia. The sequence continues at coordinate 25,984 of DBLZ01000126.1, forward strand.
CGTCTGCACGAGTTCTCCAAGATAGAGATAGTCCGCATTGACACGCCCGAGCACTCTGCCGAAAGCCATCGCGAGATGCTGGAGCATGTTGAGGGCCTGCTGAAGAAACTGGAACTGCCTTACCGCATCCTGCGTCTCTGTGGCGGCGACCAGTCATTCACCAGTGCCATCTGCTATGACTTCGAGGTCTACAGCGAGGCACAGAAGCGCTGGCTGGAAGTAAGCTCCGTCAGCAACTTCGATACATACCAGGCCAACCGCCTGAAGTGTCGTGTGCGCCGCACTGCCGATAAGAAAACGGAGATAGCACACACGCTCAACGGCTCCGCCTTGGCATTGCCACGCATTGTGGCAGCCATCCTGGAGAACAACCAGACGGAGAACGGCATCCGTGTGCCGGCCGCACTGGTACCCTACATGGGATGTGATATCATAGACTAAGGATACAACGTATGAACAAGATAGTAAGCAAGGTACAGTACAGCGAGAAGGTCTTTCGCCTGGAGGTGGAGGCTCCGTTGATAGCCAAGGCGCGCAAGGCCGGGCATTTCGTGATGGTCCGCATCGGAGACAAGGGCGAACGTATGCCTCTGACCATAGCCGGAGCAGACACGGAGAGGGGCACCATCACCTTGGTGGTGCAGAAGGTGGGCCTGTCTTCTACGCGCCTGTGCGATCTGAATGTGGGTGATGAGGTCACGGATATTGTAGGCCCTCTGGGCAAGGCTACGCATATAGAGAACTTCGGCACCGTACTGTGTGCAGGCGGTGGTGTGGGTACAGCACCCATGCTGCCAATAATACAGGCTTTGAAGGCTGCCGGCAACAGGGTGATAAGCGTCATTGCAGGCCGCAGCAAGGATCTGATAATTCTGGAGGACGAGGTACGTGCCGCGTCCGATGAAGTGATAATAATGACCGACGACGGTTCCTATGGCCAAAAAGGCGTGGTGACTGTCGGTATGGAGGAGGTCATCAAGCGCGAGAAGGTGGACAAGTGCTTTGCCATCGGCCCCGCAATAATGATGAAGTTCTGCTGTCTGCTGACCAAGAAGTATGACATCCCCACGGACGTGTCCCTCAACACAATCATGGTGGACGGTACTGGCATGTGCGGTGCATGCCGCATCACGGTGGACGGCAAGACTCGTTTCGTCTGTGTGGACGGTCCGGAGTTTGACGGTCACAAGGTGGACTTCGACGAGATGCTGAAGCGTGCAGGCTCGTTCCGCCGCGTAGAGCAGGAGGAGATGAGCCATTTGGGTGCCCCGTTGCACAGTCAGACTGAAGCTTGCGCCATTGCAGACGAACTGTTGTCTCGCGAGGCGAAGGACATGGATACGACCACTCCCATGGAGGAATTGCTCGATCGAAAGGCCGAATGGCGCGAGGTTCTGCGCAAGACGATGAAGCCTAAGGAGCGTACTCTTATCGAGCGTGTCATCATGCCCGAGTTGGATCCTGTATATCGTGCCACCACCCGTACCGAGGAGGTCAACAAGGGATTGACACGCGAGCAGGCCATAACCGAGGCAAAGCGTTGTCTGGACTGCGCCAATCCCACATGTATGCAGGGCTGTCCCGTGAGCATCAATATACCGTCGTTCATCAAGAATATCGAGCGTGGCGAGTTTTTGGACGCTGCGCGTGTGCTGAAGAATACCTCGGCCCTGCCCGCCGTTTGTGGCCGTGTATGCCCTCAGGAGAAGCAGTGCGAGAGTCAGTGCATGCACGTCAAGATGGGGCACCAGGCCGTGGCTATAGGCTATCTTGAGCGTTTTGCTGCTGACTTTGAGCGTGAAAGCGGTTGCATATCCCTGCCCAAGGTGGCAGCTCCAAACGGAAAGAAAATTGCCGTCATCGGTTCGGGGCCTGCCGGATTGAGCTTTGCCGGCGACATGGCCAAGTTAGGATATGACGTGACGGTGTACGAGGCGTTGCACGAGATAGGCGGTGTGCTGAAGTACGGCATTCCCGAGTTCCGTCTGCCCAACAAGATAGTGGACGTGGAGATAGACAACCTTGGTAAGATGGGAGTGAACTTTGTCAAGGACTGCATTGTGGGCAAGACCATAGCTGTGAAGGACCTTGAGGCCAAGGGCTATGCCGGTATATTCGTAGGCTCCGGTGCGGGCCTGCCAAACTTCATGAACATACCTGGCGAGAACTTTGTCAACATCATGTCGTCCAACGAGTACTTGACCCGTGTGAACCTGATGGACGCTTCCAACCCCGAGACAGATACGCCCATCAATCCTGCCAAACGGGTTATGGTAGTTGGTGGCGGCAATACGGCGATGGATTCATGCCGAACAGCCAAGCGCCTGGGTGCCGAGAAGGTATATATCGTGTACCGTCGTTCCGAGGCCGAGATGCCGGCTCGTCTGGAGGAGGTCAAGCACGCCAAGGAGGAGGGCATAGAGTTCCTCACCCTGCACAACCCTGTGGAATATCTTGCAGATGAGGCCGGTGCCGTACGTGCCGTAGTATTGCAGAAAATGGAACTTGGCGAGCCGGATGCTTCTGGCCGCCGTTCTCCGCAACCCATTCCCGGGGCTACGCTCACATTGGACATTGACGAGGCCATCGTTGCCGTGGGCGTTTCGCCCAACCCCATCGTGCCGACGTCTATAGAGGGTCTGGAACTCGGTCGCAAGAACACCATTGTGGTGGGCGACAACATGCAGACCAACCTGCCTACCATATTTGCCGGTGGCGACATAGTACGTGGCGGCGCCACCGTCATACTGGCTATGGGTGATGGCCGTAGGGCTGCACAGGCCATGCATGAGTACTTGTCTAAGTGATACCTCAGACCGTGGTATGAGAAAAGCAGTTATACTCTTGCTCGTAGCCCTCATTTCGCTGAGTGCATCCGCGCAGCGCAGGAGGCGTGTGAAGACTCCTCCGCCACCCACGCCAGAGGAACTGGCCGAACAGGCACGTCTGGACAGGTACGAACACAAGTTGCAGGTCATCGAGCGTGTGACATTTATTGACTCGGTGCTGCTTGCAAAAAAGGAGGTGATGAATGTCCTGTCGCTGGGAAGCGAGAATGGCAGCGTGCATACATACGCCAATTTCTTCGGCAGCATTGACCGCGATACCATGGATTGTGCGTTGTTCCGTTCTCAACTGGGCGATAAAACCATCTATGCCCGTCCCGGCAATGACTCGATATTGCATCTGTATGCCAGCGAGATGATAGAGGGGAAATGGACGCCTCCGACGCTGTTGCCCGGGTTGAATGATACCGTGGATCAGAACTATCCGTTCATGTTGTCTGATGGTGTCACTCTGTTCTATGCTTCAAAGGACGAGTCGGGTCTTGGGGGATACGACATATATATGACACGATGGGATGCCGACGAGCAGAGCTTTCTGAAGCCAGAGAACATAGGCATGCCCTTTAACTCCGAAGGCAATGATTATCTGTATGTGGTGGACGAGTTCAACCAACTTGGATGGTTCGTCACGGATCGCGGGCAGTCGGAGGACAGTGTCTGCATGTATTGCTTCATTCCCAACGAGACACGTCGCATATACAATGCAAATGAACTGGGGCGCGATACCTTGGTGGCATTGGCCAACATCAATAGCATACGTGATACCTGGACGGATGTTGCGGCCGTAAGCGCCGCCAGGGACAGGCTGGATGCTGTCAGAAATCAAGCCAGGAAGACCCGTCAGTCCGACTTCTATTTCGTTGTGAACGACAGGATAGTCTATACGAGTTTTTCCCAGTTCAGACATAAAGAAAGTATAGACCTTGTGGTGCAGTGGCTTGCAAAGACTAAGGACAAGGACACAGTCTCCAAGCAACTGGAGGCAAAGCGAAGGCAGTACCTCTCTGCCGATGCCTCCGTCAGGGCTGCGCTGCAGCCCGAGATATTGGCATTGGAACAGCAATACGAACAGCTTATTCCAGCCATCAGCCTCTTGGAGAAAGAGATACGTGTCTACGAACAGCGGTAGGCCCGGAGTCTCTGCATTCCGTTCCGCACAATGCGCTCCCCCGATAAGCCGATTTATGGCTTGCCGGGGGAGCCGTGTTTTTCATGCGCACTATGTCGTTCCGAGATCGTGTGGCGCCACCTTCCTGTGGCGAGGTGATACTAAGCTTTCGACCATGTGCCGGGCGGAGCCTTCAGGGCCGCCATTCATAGACAGACAGCTACCGGGGAGGCAGGCGCGTAGCACAATTCTCGGGACAATATGGCGATGAAGTCATTTTATGACGTCCGGAGACAAATAATCGCCCGCTTCGTTTTGCTATCCCCACGCTTATTCGTAACTTTGTACGTGGAATCATTCAATCTATAGTATAGTGGCTAAGAATAAGATAATAGAGAATTGGACGCTGCTTCCTGGCGCAGAGCCTACGGAAATGGACATTCGCATCATGGAGTATCAGAACCGTGGTAAGTTGTGTCCCCGGCGTGAACTGATCAAGACTCCGGAGCAGATAGAAGGGATACGTCGTGCCGGCATGCTGAATACAGCCGTGCTGGACGAGGTGGCCGACCGAATTCGCGAGGGAATGTCTACCGAGGATATCAACCGCATAGTGCATGACTTCACCGTGAAGCATGGCGGAGTTCCGGCTCCCCTTAACTATGAGGGCTTCCCCAAATCGTGCTGTACCAGTATCAACGAGGTAGTGTGCCATGGCATTCCTTCCGAGGACGTCATCCTGGAGGAAGGAGACATCATCAATGTGGACTGTACCACCATACTTGACGGATACTATGCCGATGCAAGCAGAATGTTTGTCATAGGCAAGACCTCCGAACGCCGTCAACGACTGGTGGATGTGGCATGGGAGTGCCTGAAGATAGGAGAGAGGGTGTGCTCCGAACCGTATGTCTTCGTGGGTGATATAGGCAATGCCATACAGAAGCATGCACATGCCAATGGTTTCAGTGTGGTGCGTGACCTGTGTGGCCACGGCGTGGGTTGCCAGTTCCACGAGGATCCCGACATAGAGCACTATGGGCATAAGGGGACCGGCATGCTCTTGGTGCCAGGCATGACATTCACCATAGAGCCTATGATCAACACGGGCAGCTGGCGTGTGTTCCTGGATGAAGGCGATCCGTATGGCTGGGAGATAATAACCGAGGACGAGTTACCCAGTGCCCAGTGGGAGCACACCTATCTGATGACGGAGCACGGGGTGGAGATACTTACCCATTGATGCTTATTAACATGACCCAAAAGACATTCACATGATAATACTTGGAATAGAATCCTCCTGCGACGATACCAGTGCAGCGGTAATGAAGGATGGCATATTGTTGTCCAACGTGACGGCCTCCCAGGCTGTGCACGAGGCATACGGCGGTGTGGTACCGGAACTGGCCAGCCGCGCCCATCAACAGAACATCGTTCCTGTGGTGGATCAGGCGCTGAAACGTGCCGGAGTGGACCGTGAGCAGCTTTCGGCTATAGCCTTTACACGTGGTCCCGGACTGATGGGCTCCCTGCTCGTTGGTGTAAGTTTCGCCAAGGGGCTGGCGGCCGGCCTGAACATACCAATGATAGAGGTCAATCACCTTCAGGGACATGTGCTGGCTCATTTTGTACGTGAGGCGGGCGATGAACACGCCGTTCCGCCGTTTCCGTTCCTGTGTCTGTTGGTGAGCGGAGGCAACAGCCAGATAATCCTGGTGCGTGCATACAATGATATGGAAATCATAGGCAAGACAATTGACGATGCCGCAGGCGAGGCCATGGACAAGTGTTCCAAGGTAATGGGCATGGGGTATCCCGGTGGTCCCATCATAGACCGCCTGGCACGCAAGGGTAATCCTCATGCCTACCAGTTTGCCCGCCCGCAGATACCGGACTATGATTATTCCTTCTCGGGACTGAAGACATCATTCCTTTACAACCTGAGGGAATGGGTGAAGGAGGACCCTGACTTTGTGGAGCATCACAAGGAGGACCTGGCGGCATCGCTGGAATACACCGTGGTGGACATCCTGATGAAGAAGTTGCGCAAGGCTGCCAAGGACCTGGGCATAAAGCACGTTGCCGTGGCGGGCGGAGTGAGTGCCAACACCGGCTTGCGCAACGCTTTCCTTGACCATGCCAAGCGATACGGCTGGACGGTGTATATCCCCAAGTTTGGCTACACTACGGACAATGCGGCCATGATAGCCATGGTCGGTCATTTCAAGTATCAGGATCGTGACTTCTGTCCTATGGATAAGCCTGCCTATTCACGTGTAGACATATAATGGTATGATGGGTATGAAACGTTGTGGCCTTGTGACCTTGCTGTTGTGCGCTTCGGCTATCTGCGCTGTGTCACAGCCTCGCCACGCTCATGCGGTGGCCCCCTTGTTGAAAACCATGCGTGTGCAGAGCGCACCGTACAATGCTTCGTGCCCCTACTATGATTATGGCGATTCGGTCAGTTCGCAACGTTGCCTGGTTGGATGTGTGGCCACGTCCATAGAGCAGTTGCTCAGCTATTATCGCTACCCCGATGCTCTTGCCGACAGCATCTCCGGATGGGAGACAAAGAACTATGCCCTTGCCACCGTGCCTGCAGGCAGTAAGGTCAATTGGGATGATGTGGCAGACCTCAGTCTGTGGTGCGGCATGATAGTGAAGATGAACTACACGCCGGATGCCAGCTCCTCCTCGTTATCGAGGGCTGAGGAGCCTCTGAAGCGTGTCTTCGGCTACAAGACGGCCAAAATACTGGACCGCGGAATGTACACATACGATGACTGGCACCGTATCCTGCAGGCCGAACTGATGGCCGGCCGTCCTGTGGCATACGTAGGGTATAGCAATGTCATGCGCGCCCATGCTTTCAATATAGACGGGGTGGATGAGAATGGATTATATCATTGCAACTGGGGTGAAGGCGAGGGACATGACGGCTATTTCGACCTCGACCACCTGTCACAGTTGCAGCCACACTACGATGCTACTGACTGGGGACGCATGGTGGGGTGTCATGCTAACGAATATATGCTTGTGTTGCATCCGGATAGCGTGACAGATGCATTTGACCCCGACACATTGGATGACTATGCTCATGCCGTGAGGGTGGAGGATGTTACATTCCGCAGAACCATAACCAACAGGGAATATACGCTTACTGACGTAACGCTGACCAACTTGTCGACCGATACGCTGTATCATACATACGAAATAATGCAAAATGCGCCGTCCGATACGGCACTGATGGAGCAGGGCAGGGCAGTATCCTTGTCCGCCGTGAAACTATTGCCTGGCGAGACGCGCACACAGACAGTTGCCGTGCACTATACGGCCACGAAGGGACGTTGGTTGGTGAGCGTGACTTTTGACGGCGTGGAGCCGGCATTCACCAAGGAGGTGGATGTAGAGCCGGCTGTCGGAGACAAGCTTTCTGTGCCTGAGGTGGCAAGTATCTCCTTTCCAGAGAAGGGTACAGCCCGCATAGTCCTGAAAATACATAATGCGGCAGAAACCGGGGTGTCCGGGCAGATGCTATATTTCAGACTGTATCAGGCTGGCTCAAAGACCTCGTGCTCAATGGACTATCGCTTCCTGAATCTGCCGGCGGGTGACGTGGTACAAGACACGCTGATGTTCCGTCATCTGGTGCCGGAGTCCACATATTCCTTGCGCATAGGTGGATGGAGTTCGACTATGTATTCCGTGGATTTCATTGTGCCAAAGGATGAAACTGGTATTGCGGATGTATGGGACGGTACTGGAAATGGTGGTGAGGCTGATGGCGGTATATGGTATGACATGAGCGGTCGTGTGGTATGCCCGCTTCGCAAGGGTGGTATATACATAAAGGATGGCAAGAAGGTGGTGATTCCTTGATGCCATCATGTCGTTTGTTCCTGTCGTGTTGGTTACAGGAACTGTATTGTACTGTGTGATGCCGTCACATCGCTATAGTGTCGCGCATCAGACTGATATCGTCGGCGCTAAGGCCTAATGAGACGAGTATGTCGTGGTCGTTGTCGAAAGCGGCCAGACCGTCATCGTGTATGCTCAGATAGCGGCTGTACAAGCCGGATGCCTCTATAGGGTCGCCGTTTAGCCATGCGCAGTGTCCGGCATTGAGCAGGTCTTCCCAGCTTGGACCTCCCTCCCAGTTGAGGAGTTTCTTGTAGTATCTGCCGGCACGGGGTAGGTTGCCGGTCATCAGCGAACACCATGCTATGGCACGTGCCGAGTCATGCAGATAGTTCTCCTTGACCTCAAGATGGAAGAATCTTTGCAACGCCTCTTCGTAGCGTTTCTCGTGGATGAGTGACAGACCGGTCTCGCGGATGAGCCGCATGTTGTCGGGGTGTCTTTTTTCCAGTTCCAACAGGCACAGCAGACGCTCGCGGTTCTCTCCCAATTGCTTGTCGCAATAGGCCAGCATCTCCATGGCTTCGTCTGTCTGTCCGTTGCGGTGCATCCATGAGCGGAGATATGCGGCGGGATGAGCGTAAAAGCCGTGGCTTATGAAGAGTCTGGCGCTTTCCATGAGGAAGTTGTCTGTGACCATCGGCGCAAGGCTGTTATAGTCCGTAAGGAACGGGCCAAAGAGGAACGGGCTCGACACTTCATCGCTCCAAGGAGAGAGGTGGAAGATGCGGAATAATGTCTGGAAGGTATATCTGTATGCGTTACGCTGTCGTTCGTCGCGCAATATGGCTTGTGCATTTTCTCCTGTCAGTTGGTTTGCCAACTGTTCGGGCAGGCTTTGGCCTATGGACTCTGCTGCGGATATCTTGCCGACAATGGAGGCCAGGGCGTATTTGTCAAGGTCGCACAGTTCGGCATGCCCGAACAATGCATCGGCCATTGTCTTCTTTTCGCCCAGCTCCTGCAACTTGGGATGGTTGATGTTGAAGTCTATGAGCCAGTTCTTCAGATCCTGGAAGAACTCTAACTTGCGCAGCGAGGCAAAGGTGCCGAGGTTCATGTCCACACCATCCTGCACCATGTCGTTCAGTTTTTGTGCATAGGACATCATGCGTTTGTGCCCTTCCTCTGCTATTTCCATTCGCGCGTCCTCGTCGTCAGCCATACCAAGCCTGTCGCGCATGGCTTGTTGCTCTTTCTGCATTTTGTCTATTACCTCGTCGCGCACTTTCTTCTGCATCTTCTGTCCGGAGATTGTGGCCAGGAGGAACTTCTGCACTTCGGTCAGTTCCTCTTTAAGCACATCATCCTCTGCCCAATGTGTGAACCTGTCGGTGAACATCTCGGGTATTCTTTCTCCGTGTCTCATTGTCAGAAGCACCACGCCGCACAGGGCATTGGCGCGTATGACCCGGTCCTTGTTTTCCACCATGTTCAGCAGGAATTCTGCTTGTCGCGAGGGGAAAAGGTTGGCATCCTTGCCATCCCACATCCAAACGTTGAGGAAGTGTAGCAAGGTGGCGTATCTGGATGGCTTGCCATCGTGGCAGAACCAGTCTATATACAGATAGGAAAGTTCCAGTGAGAGTGGCATAGGTGTATAAAATGTCTCGATGTGATTACTCTTGTGTATGGGTCATGGCTTTCAGGTATATATCCTTTAGCAACCGGGCTTGCCTAAGGCGGGTGCTGTCGGCCATCGCCCTGGCACTGATGAAAAAGCCCATGCCGTCCAATACCTGGTTTTCTATCACGCCATGTCCAAGGGTAGCCAGCGAATCGGACCATGGACGCGGCATTATGGCTGCGTCTATCAGTCCGTCATTGAGCATGCGGAAACGCAACGGGATGCTATTTATCTGAGCGTGGTATATTTCATCTTGTTCAATGTGGGCTGTGTCGGTCAGCACGTTCATCCAGTGCTCCAGTGCACTCAGACGTGTAAGTCCCACCATGTGTGTCTTCAGTGATGCCAGCTTGTCTATTTCTTTTTGCTTGTTGGTCACGAGCGACATTTTCACTGGGATGGGCAACAATATGGTCGGACGTAGGGAGTCTGATTTTATCCGGCCCATGCGTGTGCTGTCCTCGAAGTATACGTGTGCCACATCGGACATAACGGCCGTGTCCATATCCATCATGGCATCGTATTCTATCAAAATCATGTTCAACCCCATGCGCTTCGCCATTCCTGTCTCCATGGCATATCTCAGCGGGGCACACTCTTCAATGGGCAGCAGGGCTATGCGCAAGGCGGTGGAGTCGTTGGTATTTTCGGCGTTGTAAGCAGTAGATCTGGCATCGTTGCATGACATCAGCATACATACACCGGCAAGTGTAATGACGAGGAAAGAAAGGGTAGGGCGTAACATCGGCCAATCGAGTGTGGTACGGAATGTGGTTCGTGTTTTATTTTGCCAAAGCGAGGGACGCGCCAAGTGCGTGCCCCTCGCCTTATGGATGTGTAGTATTTTGGTGCCTGCCATACATGGTATTGGCAGTTGCTACATACTGTGAGGCTTATCCCTTGATTGCAGCTACGCCAGGCAGAACCTTGCCCTCGATAGCCTCCAACAGGGCACCACCACCGGTAGAGATGTAGGATACCTTGTCGGCCAGGCCGAACTTGTTAACGCATGCTACGGAGTCGCCACCGCCAATCAGAGAGAAAGCTCCCTCAGCGGTAGCTTCGGCGATAGCGTTGCCAATAGCGCGGGAACCGCCTGTGAAGGTTTCCATCTCGAATACGCCGGCAGGGCCGTTCCACAGGATGGTCTTGCAACCCTTGATGGCATTTGCAAACAACTTCTGAGCCTCGGGACCAGCGTCCAGACCTTCCCATCCTTCGGGAATCTGGTCGGAGGGGCATACCATGGTGTTGCAGTCGTTCTTGAAGTCATCGCCGCAGAGGGCATCGGGAGCCATAACCAGTTCTACGCCGTTCTTCTTGGCCAACTCCTCTACGCCGAGGGCTACGTCCAGCTTGTCCAGTTCGCAGATGGACTGACCCACGTTGCCGCCGTGTGCCTTGGCAAAGGTATAGGTCATGCCGCCGCAAAGGATCAGCTTGTCCACCTTGCCCAGCAGGTTCTCTATGATGCCGATCTTGGAAGATACCTTGGAACCCCCCATGATGGCTATGAAGGGGCGCTTGATGTTGGACAGTACGTTGTCCACGGCCTCAACCTCTTTCTCCATCAAGTAGCCCAGCATCTTGTTGTCGGCATCGAAGTAATCGGCGATGACGGCAGTGGAGGCGTGCTTGCGGTGAGCTGTACCGAATGCGTCCATCACGTAGCAGTCGGCATAGCTTGCCAGGGTCTTGGCGAACTCAGCCTGGCGACCCTTCATCTCTTTCTTGGCGGCGTCGTACTCGGGGGTGCCCTTCTCTACGTCTACGGGCTTGCCTTCTTCCTCGGGATAGAAGCGGAGGTTTTCGAGCAGCA
>DBLZ01000021.1:0-156 GCA_002297545.1 Prevotellaceae bacterium UBA711
CCGGGAAAATCCGCTGACCCCCTTATGGTCTCTGGCAAGCGTCCCATACTCACACGGCTGCGAGCATGAAACCGAAGCAAAAAGTTGCTCCCCTTGCAGGTCCGAAGACCTGACAAGGGGAGCGGAGGGAGGGAGGGTGACTAGTGGGACTCGAAC
>DBLZ01000021.1:476-14983 GCA_002297545.1 Prevotellaceae bacterium UBA711
GGGTGACTAGTGGGACTCGAACCCACGACATTCAGAACCACAATCTGACGCTCTAACCAACTGAACTATAGTCACCATCTGAGCTATCTGTTGCCGAGAGGCAGGAGCCGTGCTCCTTTCTCAAAGCGAGTGCAAAGGTATGGCTTTTTCTTGACACATGCAAGCATCGGGACGATTTTTTATCAAAAAAGTCTCGAGGATGCCATCAGACAGACTTTTCTGCAGCCATCACATGCTATTGGAGCGGGTCGCGCATGAGTCCGGCATGCTCACTTGACCAGTTCCTCCAGCTTTGCCTTCAGACTGCCCTCGCCATATCCGCCCCACATATCCAGAACCTTGCCTTCCGGCGAAATCATCACGTAATGGGGTATGCCGCTGACGCCATAGGAGGCTGCGAGGCCGGTGTTGCCTTTGCGAAGCTCGTTCCACTGGTTGCCGGTCAGCTTCTTGTCGTCAACAGTCTCCTTCCATGCTTCCTTTGGGTCCATGCTGATGCTCACCACCGCCACCTTATCCCGGTACAGCCCGGTGAGTTCCTCCAACTCGGGCAGCGACATGATGCACGGACCACAGCCACTGCTCCAGAAGTCCAGCAGGATGTACCGTCCGCCGAACTCCGACAGGTGGCGGACATTCCCTTCCAGGTCATACAGGTCGCCATCTGCCATATCATCGCCTACGTTCACCCGTTCCGGCAGGTTCATGTACCCGGTAATCACCTGTCCCACATCAGTCCGCTTGTCGGCCTCGGACATCCTGCCGTAGAGGGAACGTATCAGGTCGGCGTGCCCGTACCCGGGATCGTGTTGCAGGAAAGAACAGTACGAGGCCATATTCTCCAGCCACACGGCCGTAACGGGAGCCTCCTGCATGTATTTCAGTTCCACAAGTTGGATGGTATCCATCAAAGGCTCGTGCAAACGGCGTAGAGAGTCTATCACTGTCCAGTCCAGGGCCTTAAGGTCTTCCACACGGAACAGGTCGGCCTCCTCGGCCATCCATTGCAGCATCTGCCTTCTTTCATTCGGGCATAGGGCAGCGAACTCATTGGCATATCGCTGTTCCTCCACCTCGCTTTCCACATTCCACAGTGACAGCAAACAGTCCTCGCCTGTCACCTTAATGTATTTACCTGACTGCACCCATATCTCAAGCCACATGTTGGGGAAGCCCTTGCTATCCGACATCAGCGCCATCTTGCGTGGAGCCGTTCCCTCGATGGAGTCACAAATAGTGAACCGACCGCCTATAACCGTGTCCGACTTCGGGTTGGTGAACAGTTCACCGTCGTCCACGAACAACCGCACCACCGTGCTGTCGGGGACATTCTTCAACTTTCCCTCTATCACATACATTCCATCCGGGGCATGGGAGGTGCAGGCTCCCAAGGCAAGCCCTGCCATAATCAGGGCCGTGCATAGCGTTCTCATCGTATTCATATATCTTACCAAAATAACTTATGGATGCGACAAAGGTAGTGCTTTTCTCCTTATCAGAGTAAGGAAGCGGCATGTTTCCGCCGGTATGGCTTCAAAAGTGTATGATTTTCATACAGGAAGGTGTATGATTTTTTTACAGTCGGCACTTAATAGGGTCCTAATGCAAGGCCGTTTGCAGATTTATGCCTACCTTTGCAGCATAAGACACAAATGCACGACAATGAAGAGGACCCCATGCATGATGCTTGCGCTTGCATTGTGCCGCGGTGTAGCCGGTGCGGAGTCCGACACATTTCTGGCCGCCTACTGGAACCACCGCTATTTCAGGGCCAACTACCTGCCCTCACTCACTCTCTCCTCCGCGCCATATATAAATAAGGAGAAGAACAGAATCACGCAATCCGACGGCACCGTGAGGTTCATCCGCCAGGACCACTACCCTTACGACCATAAGAAATTCCCACAAATAACACCAACACAACACTTATGAAGCCACAGCCAAAGACCCTACTCCTCGGCCTGATGTTACTCTGCCTGTCATGGGCATCAACGGCAGCAGCCCGTAATGACAGGTCGTTCACCCGCCCTACATGCATCAGCAGCAGCACCAACAGCATCAAAATCACCCAGGTGGTGTTTAGCGACACCGCCACCATTGTCAGTTTCCGCGCCAAGCCGGGCTACAACTTCCGCATAGCCGCGGAAACGTACCTCCTGGGCGAAGACAGACGCCGGTACAAGGCACTGCGGGGCGAAGGCATCACCCTTGGAGAGTACATCACCGCACAGTCCGAAGAAGATGCCGATTTCAAAGTCCTGTTCGAGCCACTGCCACGCAAGACACGCTTTTTCGACTTCATCGAAAGCATGGCATGGGGTTACTTCTGCTTCTATGGTGTGCACGAGGAAGGCAAGGCTCCAAAGGTGCCCAAGAAACACGACCGCTTCGTGATGACACCCGAGCTGGAACAGGAGTTCTTCAAGGCCGACACGGCCTGTGTCAAGGGACACATCGAGGGATATTCGCGCAACCGGGGCTACACCACCCTGCTGTTCACACAGTCAAATTCCATGACAGACGAGAGCAAGCCCCTCACCGTAGACGTCCGGGAGGACGGCAGCTTCGAGTTCCGCTTCCTGGCCTATCATCCCATAGACGGCCAACTGATTGCAAACCATAACGGTTCAACAGACTTCTTCAGCTTCTATGCCGTACCCGGACAGACTACCGAACTGACTGTCAAGCCCGACTGTAGCACAGAGTACATCTCTGCTCCGTCCGGTCCTTTCGCTCGCAAAGCATCCCTGGAGTACGACTACAACAACTATTGCGTCTATCCCTACATGGAGTATTACAATGACTCCAAAGCCTCCGACATCAAGGGCTTCACAGAAGTTGCCATGCAGAAAATGCACCGTATACTTGCCCTGGTGGACTACCTGTCCTGGCGCGTCGGCTACACGCCATGGGAACGGCATCTGGCCGAGTGCCAGGCTCGCATGGTATATGGAGACAAGGTGCTCTTCAATCTTCGTGACCAGCTATTCAATTTCCCGAAGGGCACGACGCAGGAGGAGTTCGACAAGATTAAACAAGCCGCCAGAGACACCTCGGCATACCGTTTCATGCGCGAGATGCCTTGCAACGACGTGGCCTGCCTCACAGTCAGAGATTTCAAAGTCTTCATCAACTATTACGAGTTTTCGCCCGCACTAAGACCGGAATTGGCAAGCATGGTTGTACACAACTCTGCCTACATAGCCATGCAGGACTCTGCCAAGATGGCACAGGACATGGCCGTGGCCGGAATGGGGAGCCGCCCTTCCTTCCTTGGGCAAGTGGCCCTGTTGCGCCAGATGGCCGGTGACTTCACCTACGACTACCGCAATGCTCCCTTGGTCTACGACAGCGTCTACGCCAACCGCCTGGCCTACATGAACCACGAGGGACTGCGCACCCAGGCCGCCCTCGTGCACGAGAAGGCACGCCAGCGCACCTCGTTGACATACACTCTGCCCGACACCAAAGGAGCGGATATCCTGCGAGCCCTGACAGACAAGTACCGAGGCAAGTACCTGCTGATAGACTTCTGGGGCATGTCCTGTGGTCCCTGCCGCTCTGCCATAGAACAGTCCAAGCCGATACGCGAATCCCTGCGCCAGCACCCCGACATCGACTTTCTGTTCATCAGTGACGACAATGATAGCAACGAAGAACTCTATCAGGAGTACGTAAACAAAAACCTGGACGGCGAGGACGTGGTTCGCGTGCCACGTGCCGACTTCAACCGACTGATGGAACTGTTCAACTTCCTTGGCATCCCCCATTACGAGACCCTTGACCGCCAGGGCAATGTTGTGCGCGACGGCCTGCACATCTATGGCACAGATGAGGATTTCCTCGACAGGCTGAACCGCCTCAAATCCGAACTCGGGGAATAGCCCCCGCTATCCTCCCTGGGTCTTTTTATAGGCTATAACCGACATAAACAGCCCTATTCCGTCGGTTAGAGCCGACTTGGGTTAAGTATTCATAGGAGGGTATCTTGATTTTGATGCTTACCTTCTATACATAGAAAGCCCGGCCACCAAGGAATGGCCGGGCAAATTATATGTCAACATGGTAGAGGTAGGGAATGCCTGCCTCCACCACAAGTTGTCGGGGTTCAAGCCCTCTGTTTGTAAGCCTGCAACGTATTGAGCATGAGCATACAGATGGTCATGGGTCCCACACCACCGGGAACTGGGGTGATGGCCGAGCACAGGGGGGCGACGGCATCAAAGTCCACATCGCCCTGAAGTCGGAAACCCTTCGGGCGCGTGGCATCGGGCACACGGGTTGTGCCGACGTCTATCACCACGGCACCGGGCTTTACCATGTCGGCAGTGACAAAAGCCGGACGGCCGATGGCGGCAATGATGATGTCGGCCCGACGGCATTCCTCGGCAAGATTGGCGGAATGGGAGTGCAGAACCGTAACCGTGGAATCGCCTCCCTGCTTCTGCATCATCAATGAGGCCATGGGCTTGCCCACAATGTTGGAGCGGCCCAGAATGGCCACCTTCTTGCCACTGGTCTCTATATTATAACGTCTCAGCAAAGTGAGGATGCCCAATGGTGTGGCCGACACAAAAGCCGGCAGACCTATGGACATGCGTCCCACGTTCACGGGATGGAAGCCATCTACGTCCTTCTCGGGCAGTATGGCCTCGGTGACCTTCTGCTCGTCGATGTGGGCAGGCAACGGCAGTTGCACAATGAACCCGTCTATGGCCTCATCAGCATTCAGCCCGGCCACCACATCCAGCAGCTCAGCCTCAGTGATGGTATCCTCGAAACGCAGCAAAGTACTGCGGAAACCGCATGCCTCGCAGGCAAGGACCTTGTTCTTGACATACGTCTCACTGCCACCATCGTGGCCTACAAGCACAGCGGCCAGGTGGGGGGCACGACCACCCGCGGCGAGGATGCCTTCTACTTCATTCTTAATTTCCGCCTTGATTTGCGCGGCGGTAGCTTTTCCGTCTATTATCTGCATAGCTTTATGGCATTAGTGTAAAATCAGTTGACAACTGGATTGAGATTCAGAATTCTTCCAGCCTTTAAGTTTTAGGACTATGAAAAAGATGACACATCAATGATATCACATTGAGGGCAACAGTCCCTGATAGCATCCAAAAGATCATCTTTACTATAGCTTATCCCTCTCAAACCTATATTTATTACCCGCCCATCACAATCTTTCAACTGCAGGCGATAATTCTCGCGGCCCATACTTTCCAAACGGACCGCGCTTATGCCATCCCATGGATAAAAGCACCGTGTTATCGAGTAGCCTTTAGAAAATGAGAGGTTCCTCTTATGGTAAGTTATTCCACAACCGTTTATTATTAGTTGCTCTGGACATACGATACGCAGAATAAGCACAAAACAGGACAACAACAAGAACCCCCCAAAAAGGCAGCCGAGGAATGCCTCATTGCTAATCAGCGATATAACCATCACTAGTATATAGAACGGCACAAGCAGAGTCAGCCTATCGAATAATTTACTGTGACACGCATATTCTAATCCATTTTCTCCGTAAGACCACATAATGTATAATATAAGATGAGTTAACTATTATTGGGGGGCAGATTCAATTCATAACAAAATACATAATTATGATTAGGACAATCGCAACAACAGCCACAGCTATTCCCGTCATATAGGCTTCTTTTTTTTCTTACGCCATGAAGCCAAATCGACTATATCACGTCCCGGACAACAATTCCTAACGGCATCAAAAATGTCATCTTCGCTATACCTTAGCGACTCCAAACTTATTTTTATATCCTGCTGATTAGTATCTTTCAAGAGCAGGTAATAATGTGTATGTTTGCCCCCACCCTCTATTGTCATACTAACCTTACTTATGTCACTCCATGAGTAAAAGTAAGTCATTATTGAGAATCCCTTAGAGAAGGAGAAGTTCCGTTCATGGTAAGTTATCCCAAAACTGTTTATTATTATTTGTTCAGGATATTTGATGCATCCCCATAAATAAAAGTCAAAACAAAGAAGCGTCATTATAAATATAACATACGAATATGCAATATCAAACGTCCCCAAAATGGCATAATGAGAACAAACGTCCCATATCAAAAATGCACCAAGTATATTGTAGAGTATTATAAACACCAAATTCCAAACAGGTATGCCGCGAAACACATATTCGCCTCCATTATCTTTGTTAACCAACATACTATCACCCTATAATTACTACTTAATCTTTGCTTTGCTATCGCACCAATCCGCACCGCTAGACTATAATCTGCATGTATGTACTATGCCAGTATGCATCTATACTAATGCTATCACAAGCAACACACACAAGATTATAATAAAGGCTCCAAATACGCCAACCATAATGTAGTAAGACCTTTTGTCCTTTAAATAAGTCACAACGAACTCGTCAAAATCATCAAGCACATCACGTTTCACGCAACATCCTTTAATGGCATTGATGAGTTCTATATCCTTATACCTTATATTGTCTAAGCATATAGTTATGCCATCCTGAGCATGCTTTTCTACATCATCCCAACACGTAGCCGTGGCAAACTGATCAAAGGCGCCTATTTTCAGATAACTGCTTTTTATTATGGAGCCGCTATGGTCACGCACATATAAGTTCAGCTGTGTTATCTTATCCCAGGAATAAAAATTCTTGGCTATTGACACTGCATTACGAACAGAGAATTTCCTCTTGTAATAAGTTATACCAAGCCCATTTATGATTAGGCATTCAGGGAGTTTGAAACGACCAAATAAAGATTTGACGTATAGGTATGTGCCAAAACATGCAGCCAAAGTAATACCGAGAACAAACATTGTATCCTCGCCTGAGATATCCTCCTTTACCTTTAGGTGAAAGAGGAGCATAAATACCATCATCCACAGTTCAGCCAAAACTACTATCACAGCTACATCTTGCAACGTGAAGAATTTCTCCTTAAACACATGGTTGGTTACATTGTTTTCCATAGTCTACACCTTAAAACTCCACATTGCCTTTTCTGCTATCTCTTGCCTCCCTTCATCATGCCTGCCAACTGAGCCATCTTGGACTTGTCAGTCATCATCTTCATCATCTTGCGGGTCTGGTCGAACTGCTTGATGAGGCGGTTGACCTGCTGGATATCCACGCCGGCGCCTTTGCATATACGCTGGCGACGGGAGGTGTTGAGGCACTCGGGATGCTCACGTTCGTATGGGGTCATGCTCTGTATGATGGCCTCAATGCTCTTGAAGGCATTGTCGTCTATCTCCACATCCTTCAGAGCCTTGCCCACACCTGGTATCATGCTGGCCAAGTCCTTTAGGTTGCCCATCTTCTTGATTTGCTGTATCTGGTTATAGAAGTCGGAGAAGTCGAACTTGTTCTTGCGTATCTTCGCCTCCAGCTTCCTTGCCTCCTCCTCGTTGAACTGTTCCTGGGCACGCTCCACGAGTGAGACTATGTCGCCCATGCCCAAGATGCGGTCGGCCATACGTGCCGGATGGAACGGATCTATGGCATCCATTTTCTCTCCAGTACCAACGAACTTGATGGGCTTGTCCACCACGGTACGGATGGAGAGAGCGGCACCGCCACGGGTGTCGCCGTCCAACTTGGTAAGGATCACGCCGGTGTAATCCAGGCGCTCGTTGAATTCCTTGGCGGTGTTCACGGCATCCTGACCCGTCATAGCATCCACAACAAAGAGGATCTCGTGTGGATTGATAGCGTTCTTGATGTCGGAAATCTGCTGCATCAATTCCTCGTCTATGGCCAGACGACCGGCGGTATCCACGATGACTACGTCATTGGCTTTAGACTTGGCCTCTCGTATGGCATTCAGAGCTACCTGCACGGGATCGGTGGCACCCTCCTCCATATATACTGGGACGCCCACCTGCTCACCAAGCACCCGCAACTGCTCCATGGCTGCTGGGCGGAAAGTGTCACAGGCAGCCAGCAGGGGATGCTTCTGCTTCTTATCCTTCAACATCTTGGCCAGCTTGCCACTCATGGTGGTCTTACCGGAACCGTTCAAACCGGCCATCAGAATGATGGTAGGCTCGCCTATGCGGCCTGGCAGGTTCAGTTCGGCTGTCTCGCCACCCATCAGTTGTGCCAGCTCATCGTGCACGATCTTTACCATCAGCTGCTGGGGCTTCACGGCCGTCAGGACGTTCTGTCCCAGGGCCTTCTGCTTCACCGTGTCGGTAAAGGTCTTGGCCACCTTGTAGTTGACATCAGCGTCCAGCAAAGCACGACGCACGTCCTTGAGGGTCTCGGCCACGTTGATCTCGGTAATCTTGCCCTCACCCTTCAATATCTTCCATGAGCGTTCGAGACGCTCAGACAAACTTTCAAACATATCTCGTTATCGTTTATTTGGTTTATATCTATTCTCAATGCCCGGCCAAGCCATGCAGTGTGCTTCCACACACTCATGCAAGCAACTATCGGTGCAGCCCCAGAAGCTTCTCGGCCAAAGGTATAATCACATGACCAAGCACTTCTCCGTTGAGGTAATGTTCACCCTCGAACAGTGACATCTGTGTCGGACCATAATGTTTGCGGAAGTCGGCCTGGCAGTTGACATGCTTGTCCTTAGTGCCGAAGAGGCCCCAGACCAATTGCCGTTCCTCAGGTGTGATGTTGCGGAAACTCTGCTTCTCCACCTCCTTGAACTCGGCTATCAACGGTTTGTCCACCTTGAAATCCTTGGCACCGTCGGCACGTTCGTTTCTGAACTCCTGGCGGCCCATACCTCGGAAAGTGAGCAGGCGGGCCATGCAAAAGGATGGATTTACCAGTATGCGTCTGATGCCATGCAGTTGTTCGGCATACATGGCTCCCATGGACACACTTATGATAAGATCGGGCGGATTGGCCGCCACATACTCACGTAAAAAGGCTATAGCGCGCAAAGGCTCCACCGGCAAGTCCGGCGAAAGGACCTGCACACCCATAGGATAGAAATGGCTACGCAACTGTATGGCGCTACCATTACTGCCCGAAGAGGCAAACCCATGTATATATAGAACGGTACTTTTCATACATTACGTCTATGCTTGGTTCGGAGCATGATTCTTTTGGCACCCGACCTGTACTCTGTTCGAGCTTGAAACGAAAAGAACCCCTTAGCAAAGAGCGAATCTTTAACTAAGGGGTTCCACCACCACTTCGTTGCGGGGGTCCGACTCGAACGGGCGACCTCCAGGTTATGAGCCTGGCGAGCTACCAACTGCTCCACCCCGCGATGTTGTATCATTGCCCACGGTTCAGAGCGTCCATTTCTGTGCTGTTTCCCGTTTGCGAGTGCAAAGGTAGGCTTTTTTTGTCATACGGCCAAACGTTTCTATAAAAAAGTGTCAAATAATTGTTCATGTGGGGGAATTGTCATACCTTTGTCGCGTTTTACACCTTATTACATATAATAGATATGGCTGTAGAGAAGACAAGGAACAAGCTGATAGAGGTTGCAAGGATGCTATTTGCCAAGAAAGGCATAGACGAGACCACTATGAACGACATTGCGCTGGCCTCAGGCAAGGGTCGCCGCACCTTGTACACCTACTTCAAGAGCAAGGATGACATATACGATGCCGTGGTACAGGACGAGCTGGAGCTGATGGCCGCAAAAATGGCCGACGTGGCTCAACAGGAGATGGATCCCGAGGACAAACTTGTGGCTCTCATATATGCCCACTTGGCAGCCGTCAAAGAGGTGGTCCAACGCAACGGCAACATCCGTGCCGAGTTCTTCCGCGACATCTGGCGCGTGAGCCTCATAAGACAACGTTTTGACAAGAACGAAAAGATCCTGCTCACCACAGTTCTGTCCGAAGGCATGGAGAAGGGACAGTTCGAGATAGACGACCTGTCGCTGATGGTGGACATCATACGCTACTCCGTACGAGGCCTGGAGGTTCCGTTCGTCTACGGTCGCATAGCCGACGGAATGCCCAAGGGCATGATACGGGGTGTAGTGCACAAGATAATACATCGCTCCCTGAGCAAGAAGTACAACAAATAACACAACATTCACACACATGAAACTACTTGAAGGAAAGACCGCCCTCATCACCGGTGCGGCACGAGGTATAGGCAAGACCATAGCCTTGAAGTTCGCCCAAGAGGGTGCAAACATAGCATTCACCGACCTGGTCCTCAACGACGACATGGCAGCAGGCCTGGAGGCCACCCGCCAGGAAATAGAGGCCGTAGGCGTCAAATGTCTGGCCTATGCCGGAGACGCATCCAACTTTACCCAGACCGATGAGTTGGTGAAGAAGATTAAGGAAGACTTCGGCAGCATCGACATTCTCGTAAACAATGCCGGCATCACCAAAGACGGCCTGATGCTGCGCATGAGCGAGGCACAGTGGGATGCCGTCATCAATGTGAACCTGAAGTCCGCCTTCAACTTCATACATGCCTGCGTGCCCATCATGATGCGCCAGCGCCAAGGCTCCATCATCAACATGGCCAGCGTAGTGGGCGTACACGGCAATGCAGGGCAGGCCAACTATGCAGCCTCCAAAGCCGGCATGATAGCACTGGCCAAGAGCGTGGCTCAGGAAATGGGTTCCAAGGGTATCCGTGCCAACGCCATAGCCCCGGGCTTCATTGAGACCGCCATGACCGCATCCCTGCCGGCCGACGTGCTGGAAGAGTGGAAAAAGAAGATACCCATGCGTCGCGGCGGCAAGACCGAGGACATAGCCAACACCGCCCTCTACTTGGCCAGCGACCTGTCAAGCTACGTCACCGGACAGGTCATACAAGTAGACGGTGGCATGAACATGTAAGCCGCGCAGATGACCGTTCTCTACGAAGACAACCATCTGATAATAGTAAATAAGGAAGCAGGGGAGATCGTGCAGGGAGACAAGACCGGCGATACTCCCCTTTCCGAGATTGTTAAGGCATGGCTCAAGGAGCAACACCACAAGCCCGGAAATGTCTTCCTTGGCGTGGTGCACCGGCTGGACAGGCCCGTCTCCGGAGCGGTATTGTTTGCCAAGACCGGCAAGGCATTGCCACGTCTCAACGATATGTTTGCCACTCACAAGAAGGTTGCCAAGACCTATTGGGCGATAGTGCAGAACAGGCCGGTCCAGGCCGAAGGCACACTCACGCACTGGCTCACCCGGCAGGAGAAGACCAACACGGCCCGCGCCTATGACCGCGAGGTTCCAGGCTCCAAGATGGCTGTGCTGGACTACCGCATCATAGCATCCGGAGACAGGTATCATCTGTTGGAAATCCATCTCCATACCGGACGCCATCACCAGATACGCTGCCAACTGGCCAAGATAGGCTGCCCCATCAAGGGCGACCTGAAATACGGTGCACCGCGTAGCAATCCTGACGGAAGCATCTCTCTGCACGCACGCAACCTCACCCTGGAACACCCCGTGAGCCATGCGGAAATATCTGTCACCGCCCCCGTCCCCATTGACAAATTGTGGCTGGCACTGAGCGCTGCAACAGAGAGAGATGGGCAAGCCAAGTGACCTCACGACACACATACAAGACCGACAGAAGCATTGTGACAACAACACAGAAAACACGAGTCTCCAACATACTACGCAAGGTATTCAAATGGGCAGGCATCGCCTTGATGGGGCTGATGCTTCTGCCCGTTCTGCTCATGTCCCTGCTTTACGTTCCCCCTATTCAGAACTGGGCCGTACAGAAAGCCTGCGGATATGCATCCGAAGCCACTGGCATGGACATCAGCCTGGACAGAGTGCGACTGACTTTCCTGCTGGACGTGGAAATGGACAACCTCACGGCCATACAGGCACAGGACACACTGCTCCACACCGATGCTGTGGTCGTGGACTTGGACTTCACCCGGATCCTGCACAGCCAATTAGGCGTAGAATCCATAGCCATACACAACGGTCTCTTCAACTCCCTGGACATGATCCCGCAGGTCCATATCGACGGCCGCTTGGGCTTATTAAAACTGGGACGGGAGGACACGGACCTTAAAGCAGGCATCGCACGACTGAGCAGTGCACACATCGACAACTGCGACCTGGACATACGCCTTCGCGACACCACCATAGTGGACACCACCGAAAGCTCTCCCGTGCCATGGAGCATTCTGGCAGAAGAAATCGGCATCAGCAACAGCCGCATACGCTTCGGCACAGCCGGAGACACGTTATCCGTAAGCACGGGCATACGCAATGCAAGTCTGAGGGGAGGCGACATCAATCTGGAAACCGGCGTGTATCGTGTCGGTGGCATCGGCCTGACCGTAGACTCACTCATACTTTGCACGATGGACTCGTGTGGAACCGCGACCTGCATTCCACTGCCAACGACTACATTAGCCGCAGAGTCTTTCTTCATGGACACGGTGAGCATGGACTTGAAGCAATTCGAACTCTATACCGGAGAAGCCGACAGCATACGTAGCCACATCCGCGGCGCAGCAGGCATGAATTTCAATGCCTTCACCCCCGGGCAAGGAGGACGTTTCCATGCCAAGGCCGATATTTCGCTTGAACGTTACGACATCCTCGGCATTGCGCAAGCCTTTCTGCCGGACGATTTGGCCAAGGCCTACCCTGCCCTGCCGTTGGAAGCTCACATTGAGGCCAATGGCAACATCGATTCGCTACACCTTCCCAGCCTCCATATCGGCATGCCATCGGCATTGGACATAGATGCACACGGAAGCCTATACAACATCACCGACACAGACCAACGCCATGGAGACATGGTCCTGGATGCCAGGACCATGAACCTCGGCTTCCTGCAGCGTTACCTCAACCTGTCCGACATACGGTTGCCAGGCATGACTCTGACGGCCGACGCGCATTTTCAAGGCAATACCTACCAAGCCACGGCCAACCTTCGGCGTGGCCACGGTAGCATGCACATGAACGCCAAGGCCGATCTGGACCACATGGCATACAGTGCCAATCTCTCTGTAAGGGATTTGAACATAGCCGACTTCATGCCACAGGACAGCATCGGACGTCTGTCACTTACGGCCGAGGTAAGCGGGCACGGCACGGACTTCTATTCACGTGCCACAGGATTGCGTGCCCGGGTTTCCCTGGACAAATTGGAGTACAAGCAATGGATTGTGGACAACATCAACCTCGGCCTCCTGCTGAAACAGGGACGAGTCACTATAGACATGCTGTGCGACAACGCCCTGCTGGAAGCCAATGCCTGTGCCGCAGTGGACATAAGCAAGAAAAGCTCCATCGCCGACTTCTCCCTTGCACTCAACAAGATCGATTTCTACGCCTTAGGCTTCACGCGCGACACTCTCACGGCCTCCATGACGCTGTCGCTCAACGGCAGCACAGACTTGGTGCGGAACCACAGCCTCCATGGCAGCATACACGACATGCAACTGGCCACAAGCGACTCGGCCTATTACCCCCTGGACCTGAAAATGGATGCCGGCATGAACGACACAAGCATGTATGCCAAGGCCGAAGCCGGCGACCTGAGACTAAGCTTCCTGGCCGACGAGGGTCTGGACAGCATGATGTACAAAATTGGCATGCTGACACAAGAGATGCAGTCACAGATGGCACGCAGCCGCATAGCCCCGGACACGCTCCGCGGGATGCTTCCACACATGAAGATGCGCCTGTACTGCAAGGGAAACAACCCCCTGTCCAATTTCATACGTACCATGGCAGGCAGCACCTACAATGAGCTGTCCTTTGAGTTGCGCACCAATCCTCAGGAGGGCGTAAACGGACAGGGCCACCTCAACAAACTCTTCACCTCGGCTGTACGCATAGACAGTATCTCGTGGTACATACGTCAAAACCACGATGACATCAGCATGATGGCGCGCGTCAAGAACGGGCCGCGCAACAAGATGGTAAACTTCGAATCCATCCTCACCGCCTCCGTATCCCCAGGCATGATGAAGAGCCACTTCCTGTTCCTCGATGCCAAAGGCCGCAAGGGCATAGACATAGGAATTATGGCCAATGCCACGGACAGTTGCACCTGGCTGCACATGTTCCCACACAACCCCATTCTGGCCTACCGCACCTTCATAGTCAACGACAGCAATTATGTCGCCGTGGACCAGGCGCGCCGCATCAAGGCCGACCTGCATCTGTTGGCCGACGACGGCACATCCCTGAAACTCTACAGCACGCCCGACACCGATGCCGAACAGGACGTTACCCTATCCATAGGCAAGTTCAACCTGGGGGAGCTCTCGTCCGTACTACCGTTCATGCCCATGATCACCGGCATGCTCAACGGCGACGTGCATGCCTTGCAAGAGGGCGACCAATATACCTTCTCAATGGACATGGACGTCAAGCGGATGGGCTTCGAGGGCAGTCCCCTTGGCGACATAGGCATGAACATGGTCTATTTCCCCAATGCCGACGGATCCCACCTGATGGACGGCATATTATCGCAAAACGGCCGCGAGATAGTACAGTTGTCCGGCAAGTACATGGCTTCCGAGGAAGATGCTCAGGTCGAGGCCGAAGCCATCTTGAAGCGCCTGCCGCTGAACATG
>DBLZ01000100.1:0-355 GCA_002297545.1 Prevotellaceae bacterium UBA711
GCCAGGTTGAGGCGACGTGTGGATGTCTCCTTGGAGCCAAGGGAGAGGATGAAAGGGTTGGCCGTGGTTTCCAGGAAAGCGAGGCCGAAGGTCAGGATATACAGCGACAGGCAAAAGAACAGGAAGTTCTGCATGGATGCCGCCGGGATGAACAGGAATGCCCCCGTGGCATATAGGCCGAGCCCAAGGAGTATGCCGCTCTTGTAGCTGAAGCGACGGATGAACAGGGCGGCGGGCACGGCCATGGTGGCATATCCGCCATAGAAGGCGCACTGTACCCATGAGGCCTCAAAGGCCGACAACTCCATCACTGTCTGAAAGGCTGCCACCATGGGGTTGGTGATGTCATTGGCAA
>DBLZ01000100.1:506-16057 GCA_002297545.1 Prevotellaceae bacterium UBA711
GCCGAGGCCCAGCATGACGCCGGCTTTGTAGGAATATTTGCGGATGAACATGGCGGCAGGAAAAGCCATCGCGAAATAGCCGCCGTAGAAGGCTACCTGCACAAGAGCTCCCTCCGTTACGCTCATACGGAATATCTTGGAGAAAGCCTTCACCATAGGGTTCGTAATGTCATTGGCAAAGCCCCAGAGGGCAAAGAGGAAGGTGATGAGGATGAAAGTGATGAGGTATTTCTTCTCTACGAGTTTTGCTTGCATGATAGTGTGCGTTAGTGAGGGGGATTAGTATAGATGGAACATACGCTCCATTAGTTGCCACTTCTCAGCCGATGACATGCCAGCCTTGACCAGCTGGAATTCTGCCATATAGTCTTCCCATTCTGCCTGGCGGGGTAGGGTGGCCAAGCGTGCCATGGCCGTGTTCCAGTCAAAGTCGAGCGGCGTTTCCACAATCATGAACAGGCGTGTGCCGAGGATATATATTTCCATCTCCAGGATGCCAACCTCGCGTATGCCCTGCAGTATCTCCCGCCAGGCATGCTCACGGCTGTGGCGGCGGCGGTATTCTGTTATCAGTTCGGGATTGTCGCGGAGGTCAAGGGTCTGACAATAGCGTTTGACTGGCACGTGATATTGTTGCACGGGGTAGCCGTTTACGGGTGCTTCCATAGTATTAGATAATCTATAAGAGGTTAGTGTTGATGTGGTTGGAATATCTTGGGCGAGACGCTCCGGCGCACTATGCGGCGTATCTCTGCCAGGTTGGCCACTTCGCCTGCGGCCATGGCCTGTACCAAGATGTTGCCCATGGCTGTGGCTTCCACTGGTCCTGCCCATACGGGAATGCCAAGGGCATCGGCGGTGAACTGGTTGAGAAGGTCGTTTTGCGAGCCCCCGCCTATGATGTGCAGGCGCCGGGGCTTCTCGGGCAGCAGGTCGCTGACTCCGCCTATGGCTTCGAGGTACTTGGCGGCCAGGGAGCGGAACAGGCAATGTACGAATTCGGCCTTGGTCTGAGGAATGCGCTGGTTTGTTCGACGGCAATGGTCGCAGATAGCCTTTTCCATTGACGGCGGGTTCATAAAGGCAGCATCGGCCACGGGGATGATGCTGTCTATGTTGGCCTTGCCGGCCATGGGCAGTAATTGTGCAAAGGTTTGCTCCTCGCCCCGTGCCTTCCATTCTGCCATCAGACATTGCAGAATCCACAGTCCTGTGATATTCTGTAGGAAGCGTATGCGTCCGCCCACGCCGCCTTCGTTGGTGAACTGGGCCAAGCGCGCCTCTTCCGACAGGATAGGTTCGTGCAACTCCATGCCAAGCAGCGACCATGTGCCTGAACTGAGAAAGGCTACCGGCCCGTCTTCTTCCGGGGCCGGTACTGCTGCTACGGCTGAGGCGGTGTCGTGGGAACCTACGGCAATTACCTTTACGTTGTCCAGTCCCACTTCGCGGGCGATGTCCTCACGAAGTGTACCGCGTATGGTTCCGGGCATCACTATCTTGCCAAAGATATGTTCGGGCAGTTCCAGGGCACGTATCGTCTCCAGGGACCAGTCTTGTCGCTTGGCATCAAGCAGTTCGGACGTGGAGGCTATGCAGTACTCGTTGCTGATGTCGCCTGTGAGGAAATAGTTGAACAAGTCGGGCATAAACAACAGATGTGCAGCGGATTGCAGCTGGGCACTGCCCTTCAGGCTCAATAGCTGTGCCAGGGTGTTTATAGGCATCACCTGTATGCCGGTGACGGCATAGTGTTTTGCGGGGTTGAGCGTACGGAACATTCGTTCCACCATGCCTTCGGTACGTGTATCGCGATAGCACACGGGATTGCCTATCAGTTCTCCGTCGCGGTCTATCAGGCCGAAGTCTACTCCCCACGTGTCTATGCCGATGCTTTCTACCCGGTATCCCCTGGCAGCTGCCTGTTTCATTCCCGTCTTCATCTCTTCGAAGAGGGACGGGAAGTCCCAGTGTATGTGATTGCCCAGGCGAATCTGCCTGTTGGTGAATCGGTGGATCTCCTCCATACGCAGGCGCCCGTTCTCCAGCCATCCGGCTATCACACGACCGCTGCCTCCACCAAAATCTGCGGCAAGATATACTTTGCTCATGGTTGTATCATACTGCTAAGTGTATGTGTATCATGGGGAAAGAAACTATTTGGACAGTGGCGTCTTTTTGCCAAGCACGTAGACATCGAGGTCTTCTATCTCCTGAGGGGTCAGTACGGAGTAGTCGCCATTGCTTTGGATGATGATGCGGCATGCCATCTCGAAGAACATTGCACGCTCGAAGGCTTGGTCAAAGTCTTTGCCGCATACCACCTGGCCATGATTGGTGAGGAGTATGGAGTTGTGTTCCTGCATGGCTTCCACCACGGCCTTGGCAAGCTCGGGAGAACCGGGACGTAGATATGGGATGATGGGAATTTCTCGGCCTACGTGGCATGGAACCTCGGCTGTGACATTGAAGTTTACGGGCTTCTGTTTCATGCACGACACGGACGTGGCGTAAGGAGATTGGAAATGCAGGACCACATTCACGTCGGGACGGGAACGCAGAACGCCCAGGTGGAAACCGCTTTCCATAGATGGTTTTACACCGTTGAGCACCTCACCGGTGGCTACAACACATTGTGCAACTTTCTCTTTTACCAGCGACGGAACCCATGAGCCTGTGCCCGAAACGAGGGCCTCGTCACCTATGCGCCATGAGATGTTGCCACTGCTGCATACCGTCAGGCCGGCATCACCTACACGGTGAGCCTGCCTGAGGAATTCTTCTATATGAAGGTTGGTAATCATTGTCTGTTGTTTGGTTATTTATAGATTGGACCATAGTTCTGACAAGCCCTGTAGTCGGCTCCTTCCTTGTCCATGCCAAAGGCGTTCCATGCTGCGGGACGGAAAATCTTGTCCTCGGGAACGTTGTGCATGCACACTGGTATGCGCAGCATGGATGCCAGGGTGATGAGGTCGGCGCCGATGTGGCCGTAGCTGATGGCACCGTGGTTGGCACCCCAGTTGTTCATGACGGAATAGACATTCTTGAATGGAGCCTTTGTCTCGTCCAGACGGGGAACAAACCATGTGGTGGGCCATGTGGGGTCGGTACGCTTGTTCAGTATGTCGTGTATCTCGGGGTCGATGTCGGCTGTCCATCCCTCGGCTATCTGCAATACGGGACCCAGTCCCTTGATGATGTTCAGGCGGGACATGGTCACGGGCATGCCGCCCTTGGACAGGAAGTGGGATGAGAAACCGCCGCCACGGAAGTAGTCTCTGTCAGCCGGCATCCAGCTTGTGTTCTTAAGACATGCCTGTGCATCGGTATCGGTCATTTCCCAGCATGGCTTCATGCAGGGCAGACCTTCGGCATTGGTGCTGGCTCCTGTGGCGTCCAGGGTGGTGGCGCCTGAGTTTATCAAGTGTATCATGCCGCCGGCCGCCGGTCCTGTCAGTTCCTTGCCGGTGACACGTCTGACAGCTTCGGGGCTCCAGTATGTACGCACGTCGGAGAATATCTGTCCACATCCGCTCAGCAACTTGCCAAACAGCATGGCTACACCGTTGCAGGAGTCATTCTCAGTGGCCAACACATAGGATTCGCGTATGCCGTTCCAGTCAAATGTGCTGCACAGCAATGCTTCTGTAAAGTCTCCGTTGGGTTTCCAGTCTGTCCATTGGCGCTGACCCTGGAAACCTGCCGCAATGGCGTTGTGTCCAATGGCCTCCTCCTTGAAGCCCATGTCGCGCAACTTGGCATTGCCGCGCATCAGGTCGCGAACGATGATAGTCATCTTGACGATAAATTCCCAGTCGGCATCCTTTTCTGCACGGTCTTTGGCCTTATCGGGACGGTTCTTGTCCCATCCCTCATTGACCTTGCAGTACTTCTCTGTCCATGCCATGGCCTTGGCATATTCCTCATGGTCATATATGCCTTCGTCCATACGGCGCAATATCTCGGTTTCGTCCACGCTTTCGTTACGCATGCCGAGGTATTCTTGGAAGAATTCCTGATTGACGATACTGCCGGCGATGCCCATGCACTGGCTGCCTATGGAGAGATAGCTCTCGCCACGCATGGTGGCTACGGCAATGGCGGCACGTGCCCAGCGAAGGATCTTCTCTGCCACGTCGGCCGGTATGCTGTTGTCTGCCAGGTCCTGCACGTCATGGCCATAGATGCCAAAGGCGGGCAGTCCCTTTTGGGCATGACCTGCCAGGACGGCTGCAAGATATACGGCACCGGGACGTTCCGTGCCGTTGAAACCCCATACTGCTTTGGGCCAGTGCGGGTGCATATCCATAGTTTCGGAACCGTAGCACCAGCATGATGTGACGGAAATGGTGGCTCCTACGCCTTCGCGCTCGAACTTGGCTTGGCATGCGGCCGTTTCGGCCACACGGCCAATGGTGCCGTCGGCTATGACACATTCTACAGGGGCACCGTCGGAATATCTGACGTTAGCACTGATAAGGTCGGCTACTGCCTTGGCCAGGCTCATGGTCTTCTCTTCAAGGCTCTCACGGACGCCACCCTGGCGGCCGTCGATTGTTGGGCGAATGCCAATTTTGGGATGTTTGCTCATGGTATTTGTTTTTGGTAAGATTGTGTATGTTTAGTTCGTGTATTGGTGTGCATGGCAAGTCATGCGCTACAGAAACGGGTGCGGTAATGCTTAGCTTCTGCCAAACAAAGATAGAAATAATAATGATAGCATCCAAACAAAAATGCCTCTCATCCACAAAAGAACATTGACTTGTGGGTGAGAGGCGATGCTGTGCGGGCTTATTTGCCGTGCTTTTCGTGCTGTGCACGCACTCTGGATAGTGTTTCGGGTGTCATCTGTAGGAACGATGCCACATGTATCATCGGTGCGCGTAATATGATTTCGGGCTTTTCCCGCAGGAGACGTTCATATCGTTCCTGGGCGTTCTCAAAGCGTTGCGAATCTGCATGATGCTGTGAACTGATCAGTGCATGCTCTGTGATCTTGCGATAAAGGATGCCTAGTTCGGGGCATGCCTCTATGGAGTCCAATAGTTGTTTGCGCGGTAGGGCAAAAAGGTGTGTGGTCTCGAGCGCTTCAATGATGAGCTGGCTGGGGACGTGCTTCAGCAACGACTCTATGCACATGACGATACGGCCTTCAAAAGAAAAATGTTCGGTGACGTCCTTTCCGTTCTTGTAGTAGTATTGGCGCACCATGCCGCGTTCTACATAGTACATGCAGGTGCATTCTTCTCCTTCCTGCAGGACAATATCACCGCGCAAATACTTCAATGGTATCAGCATATCGGCCAGGACTTCTATGCTATGAGGTTCCAATCTGCAGTACCTCCGTGCAATTTCTCGTGCAACATCTCTTCTATAATCCATAAGTATCTAAATGCGTCTTGTGCTGTGTTTTTAGTTGTGTCCAAGGTCAGACACGGCTATACTTAGCTTATATAGGCCCGGTCAATTTTTTGTTCTGGCCTGTGCCGCTAATCCAGTTTGAGGACGGCAAGGAAAGCCTTTTGCGGCACCTGCACGTTGCCTATCTGTTTCATGCGCTTCTTGCCTTTCTTCTGCTTTTCCAACAATTTGCGCTTACGGCTGACGTCGCCGCCATAGCACTTGGCCAATACGTCCTTGCGGAGCTGCTTGACCGTCTCTCGGGCAATAATCTTGGCACCGATGGCTGCTTGTATGGCAATGTCATACTGCTGTCGCGGAAGCAATTCCTTGAGTTTCTCACACATGCGGCGTCCGAAAGTCTCGGCATTGTCGAAGTGCGTCAGTGTGCTGAGGGCATCCACGGGTTCGCCGTTGAGCAGGATGTCCAGCTTGACCAATTTGGATGTACGGAAACCAGCCGGGTGGTAGTCGAACGAAGCATAACCTTTGGATATTGATTTCAACTTGTCGTAGAAGTCGATGACAATCTCGCCAAGGGGCATGGCATATTGCAATTCCACACGGTTGCCGGAGATGTAATCCTGCTTCAGAAGCTCACCACGTTTGCCCAGACATAGCGTCATGATGTTGCCGATATAGTCCGTGCGTGTTATGACGGTGGCATGAATGAATGGTTCTTCGATATGGTCTATGAGCGTGCTGTCGGGCATGCCTGCGGGATTGTGCACTTCCTTCACCTCGCCATGCTTGTCATAGACGAGGTAGCTTACGTTGGGAACCGTGGTAATCACGTCCATATTGAATTCGCGGTCCAGACGCTCCTGCACAATCTCCATGTGCAACAATCCGAGGAAGCCGCAACGGAAGCCAAAGCCCAAGGCAACGGAACTCTCCGGTGTGAAGGTCAATGAGGCATCATTGAGTTGAAGCTTTTCCAATGAGGCACGCAAGTTCTCGAAGTCTTCCGTCTCTATAGGGTAGAGTCCTGCAAACACCATCGGCTTGACTTCCTCGAAACCTGCAATGGCCTCGGAGGCAGGACGTTCCACGCTTGTGATGGTATCGCCTACCTTTACTTCAGTGGCGGTCTTGATGCCGGATACGATATAACCTACATCGCCACATCGCAGTTCGTTACGTGGGGAGAGATCCATTTTCAATACGCCTATCTCATCGGCCTTGTATTCACGGTCGGTATTCATGAACTTTACCAGTTCACCACTCTTGATAGTGCCGCTTACAATCTTGAAGTAGGCAATGATGCCACGGAATGAGTTAAAGACGCTGTCGAAGATAAGTGCCTGGAGTGGTGCGTTGGTATCGCCCTTGGGAGAGGGAATTCGTTCTACTACCGCACGCAAAATCTCTGGTACACCTTCTCCCGTCTTGCCGCTGGCACGCAGTATTTCCTCGCGCTTACATCCGATAAGGTCTATGATTTCGTCTTCCACCTCGTCAGGCATGGCGTTGGGCATGTCGCACTTGTTTATGACTGGGATTATTTCCAAGTCTTGCTCTATGGCCATGTACAGGTTGCTGATGGTCTGTGCCTGGACACCCTGTGTGGCATCCACAACCAGCAATGCGCCCTCGCAGGCAGCTATGGAGCGTGACACTTCGTAGCTGAAGTCCACGTGTCCCGGAGTGTCGATAAGGTTTAGAATGTAGCGTCCGTCGGTGATGTCGTCCTTGATGGGTAGGGGACTGAGAGTGTCTTCCCTGTGGTAGTCGTATTCCATCTGGATGGCATGGCTTTTGATGGTGATGCCACGTTCCTGTTCCAGGTCCATGTCATCAAGCATTTGGCCATGCGTGGCCTTGATGGTCGAGGTTATTTCAAGAAGCCTGTCGGCCAAGGTGCTTTTACCATGGTCGATATGCGCTATAATGCAGAAATTGCGTATGTTCTTCATCCAACTATATGTATTCTGTATTGCCGGTTGCTGGGGCCTATGGAGGCGTTTCGTGGCCTTTGGGTCCCCACGGACGTGAGTTTTTGAGCGGCAAATATAGTGATATTTTTTTGCATTTCCTACACCCTAATATAATAATATATTCGTCATGAGTACAAATATCGCTTTATGGAGCGCTTGGGAGTCTTCTCAAATTCCTCATCACGAAGTATGATTCCGGCCACTTGTTCGTATGCTGATAGCTGTGTGTTCAGTACCTTGCGGTTCTCGTCCATCTTCGCAGTCAAATCCGCTTGGGACAGTCCTTGTTTTTTGACTAAATACATGTCGGGGAAGACCAGGCCATACAGTTTGCCATCGCGTTGAACCACTACACATTCCTGTACGTATGGCAGGTTGCTCAGCTTGTCCTCGATACCTTCGGGATATATGTTCTGCCCGTTGCTGGAGAGTAGCAGGTTCTTGATGCGTCCCTTGATGAAGATGTTTCCTTTGCGGTCCATTATGCCGAGGTCTCCCGTGTGGTACCATCCGTCGCGTAGGGTAGCGGCTGTCTCCTCAGGGTTCTTGTAGTAACCCAGCATGACGTTTTGTCCGCGTACAAGTATTTCCCCGGCTACGGTCTGCGGGTCGGAGCTGTTTATCCTGACTTCCATGCACCGCATGGCTTTGCCGCAGCTACCAGGGACAAAATTTTTCCAGTCTTCGCAGGATATCAGAGGTGCACACTCCGTGGCGCCGTAACCGATGGTGAAGTTGAAGCCTATGTCGTGCAGTAGGCTTTCCACTTCCTGGTTCATGGCTGCACCGCCGATCACCACTTCATAGAAGTTGCCGCCGAAGGCATTACGCAGCCCCTGGCATATCTTGTTCTTTATCTTGCGGCCCACTATGGGTGTCTTTAGCAGGAGACGTATCTTTGGGTCGCTGATCTTTTGCATGATAGCCTTGCGTACCACCTTTTCTATGATAAGAGGAACGCACACCAATGCTACCGGCCGTATGTCGGCCAGTACCTTGAGCAGGATGCTCGGTGTGGGCATCTTGGTTAGGAAGTGGATATGTACGCCTATAATGAACTCGTACAGAAATTCAAACGACATGCCCAAGGTATGTGCCATAGGGAGCATGGACAGGATGGTGTCGCCGGCCTTTGCATGTTCGCCGAACAGGTCATCGGCACACGACATATTGCCCACCAGGGCGCGATAGGGAATCATCACGCCCTTGGAGTTGCTGGTGGTGCCGGAAGTGTAGTTGATGATGGCCAACTCTTCCGGCCTGTCTTCATGATACTGTATGTTCTCGGGACCGAAGTATGTAGGATACTGCTCACCAAATTGCCTGTTCAGGCTGGTGAGAGTCTCTTGTACAGCGCTGTCATGTGCCGAAAGCGATGCCCAGTCCGTTATGCGTACAACACTGTCAAGATGTGGCATTTTCTCTATGTCGAGTTTCTTCCATACGAGGTCGCCCACAAACAGCAACTTGGCATCGCTATGGTTTACTACATGGTGAATCTGTTCCGGGTGGAATTCATGCATTATGGGCACGGCCACGGCCCCATAGGACAAGGTGGCCAGGAGGGCTATGCCCCAACGGCTCATGTTGCGGCCACAGATTGCTATCTTGTCACCCTTATGTATGCCGGCTTTGGCAAAAAGGATATGCAATTTGGCTATATCTTCGGCCACGTCGCGATAGCGGAACGTCTGCTGGTCATAGTCGGAAAGCGCAGGTAGGTGCCAATGTTGCCGGATGCTTTCCTCTATGTTCTTGTTGAATGACGATTGGATGATCATTTGTACATAAGTTAAACCTGTCCTTATAGTCCTTATACCTCTGCGTTCATATAGAGGAAACGCTTTATGGAGCGCTTGGGTGTTTTCTCGAATTCCTCTTCCATGATGCGTATTCCGCATATTTGTTCGTAGGCGGGAATCTGTGTATTTAGGTCCTTGCGGTTCTGTTCCATGATGCTCTTCAGTTCTGCCTCGCCCAAGTTGAGGGATTTGGCCTGTTCCATGTCTGGATAGATGAGGGCATATAGCTTCTCGCCTTTCTGTATTACTACGCATTCCTGCACCATGGGCATGCTGCTGAGCTTATCTTCTATTTCTTCGGGATAGATGTTCTGACCGTTGGCACCCAAGAGCATGTTCTTGCAACGTCCCTTGATGTATACGTTGCCTTCGGCATCTATGATGCCAAGGTCGCCTGTGTGATACCAACCGTCTATTATAGTCTCTGCCGTGGCTTCGGGGTTCTTGAAGTAGCCGAGCATCACGTTATCCCCTTGTGCCAGTATTTCGCCAGGTATTTCCTGAGGTTTGGGGCTGTCAATCTTGAGTTTCATTCGGGGAGCTGCCTTGCCGCAAGAACCCATAGCAAAGCGTTGCCAATCTTCATAAGCCAATATGGGAGCGCACTCCGTGGCACCGTACCCCACTGTGTAGTTGAATCCTATGTCCTTGAGCAGGGCTTCTATCTCGGCATTGATGGCGGCGCCGCCTACGATGACTTCGTAGAAGTTGCCTCCCAAAGCGTTCTGCATACCTTGGCATATACGCTGCTTTATCTGGTCTCCAACGATGGGGATGTTCATCAATAGGCGTATCTTAGGATCCTTAATCTTTGGCAGGACAGCCCTTCGTACTATCTTCTCCAGAATGAGTGGTACGCAGATGATGATACGAGGTTTGATGTCGGCCAAGGCTTTCAATAGGATGGCCGGAGTTGGCATCTTGGTAAGGAAACTGATGTGCAAGCCCCGAACAAATTCATAAAGGAATTCAAATGCCATGCCATACATGTGAGCCATGGGTAGCATTGACAATACCTGTTCACCCGGTGCCAATATGTCGGCAAGCACGTCACATCCGAATTGGGTGTTACTCCAGATAGCCCGATAGGGTATCATTACGCCCTTGGAGTTGCTTGTCGTGCCCGATGTATAATTGATAAGAGCCAGTTCCTCACGGCTGTCCTTGTGATAGCATATATGCTCGGGACGGAAACTGTCGGGATACTTCTCTCCGAAAAGCCTGTTGAGCTGTTTGCGGGTTTCTGTCAGGGGCGCGTCACGTGCGAACAACACTTCATAGTATTGGTTGCACAGGATTCCCTTTAGAGCGGGCATTTCCTTGGCATCTATCCGCTTCCATATCTGTTCGCCGACGAACAAGAGGCTGGCTTCGGAGTGGTTGACTATCTGGTGTATCTGTTCGGAGTGAAAGTCGTGCAGTATGGGAACAGCCACAGCACCGTAGGTCAGTGTTGCCAAGAAGGCAATTCCCCAACGTGCCTGATTGCGTCCGCACAACGCTATCTTGTCTCCGGGGCGTATGCCTGCACGCTCAAACATGATGTGCAACTTGGCTATGTTGCGTGCCACGTCCTTGTATTGGAAGGTTGCCTCGCCA
Organism: Prevotellaceae bacterium UBA711; assembly: GCA_002297545.1. Lineage (GTDB taxonomy): Bacteria > Bacteroidota > Bacteroidia > Bacteroidales > Bacteroidaceae > Physcousia. The sequence goes on from DBLZ01000100.1 coordinate 11,248, forward strand.
TAGTCGCTCATGGAATTGCGATTCCAATTATTCTTCACACTTTGGGCCAATGCCTCATTGAAACTTTCCGGTAATAACATAATATATACAACAGTCTTTTTGATGGTTACATCGTGGTTCAATAGGACAAAGGTACATAGATTATGCACATTATGCAAGTGTTTGTGCACAAAAATGTGCGCTGCCATGGCATTTTTTGCCATGTTATGCATTTTGTCCTCCGTTGAGTACACATATGTGCTCCTTTTGCACTTACAAACTCATGCGGGGTTGTTAAATAGAGGAAAGGCTAATGTGTGGATTTACAAATCCGCCTCTTGTTTAAGTGCCGGGCCAAAATTATATCCTTGTCGTATGAACCATTCCTCGCGTTGCTGTATGTTCCGATAAAACGTGGCAAAGTCTGTCCGTTGTCCCTGATGCCACATCAGTTCAGCCAAGGCTAAAATACGTGGGAATAGACGTTCGTCTATCATTGCCTCCGTTACTCCATAATCTGTCCATAATGCGCAACTTATGCCCATCGCACTATTGTCTCCATCGTAGGAAATCTTGTCTGCAGGGTTGTGGAGATAGGCTTCTGCCAGACCGAAAGTGCGGTCTTCGGCATATCCGCGCCACGGTGTGACGGGAAAATTGAGATAGGTGTAATAGTTGGGACTGCAAATGACTGGACAATGTTGTTTAAACGCATTGCGCAACGCCAAATCCTTGTGCCCACGGTAGTTCCACCATTGTATAACGGCGTTGTCGGGTAGTGGGTAACCGTCGCTGTAGACCACATCGCCCCAAAATATGGCTTTGCGTCCCTTCTTTTTCAGGTGTCCGGCCATTTGTGCCGAGAACCACAATTGCAGGTCGTGACAGTCTTTCAATCCGTAGGATGCTATTCTGCCTTGGCAGTATGCGCATTTTTCCCAATTGCCTTTTGGGGCCTCGTCACCGCCAAGATGTATATAGGGCGAGGGGAATAGGGTGCATACTTCGTCAAGTACGTTTTTCAGGAAATTGATAACCTCGTCCTTGCCTGAACAGAAGATGTTGTGGGTGAAACCGGTCTGTGGTATATCTATCGGTTGCCCGAAACATCCCAGTTCAGGGTAGGCGGAAATTGCGGCTTCTGCATGGCCGGGCATGTCTATTTCCGGAACTACGGTCACGTTGCGTCTGGCAGCGTACTCTACTATTTCACGTATCTCTTGCTGGGTGTAGAATCCTTGTTGTTCTGCACCATGTCCAACCTGGCCTCCTACTTGTGCCAAACGCGGATAACGTTTTATCTCGATGCGCCATCCCAAGCCTTCAGTCAAGTGCCAGTGGAAATAGTTCATCTTGAGCATGGAAGCCATGTCGATATACTTCTTGATAGTGGCTACCTGTTGGAACTGTCTGCCGGAGTCAAGCATGAAGCCACGCCACTGCATGCGTGGAGCATCTTGGATATCGGCACATCCGAATATGAGTGTTTTGTCACGCGATTCTGCCAACTGTCGCAGGGTCTGTGCTGCATACGTAAAGCCTCCCTTGTCGCGTGCACTTACTACAATCTGCTTTCGGTTTATTTGTATGCGGTATCCTTCGGACGGCATGGTAGAGTCCGTCTGCCAGCATATTTCTGCCTTTGATGCCCTGGTGGTCCATTTTATTGGAATGGAACCGAGCACCTTGGTGCGTAGGATGTCAAGGCCAGGCGCGGCGGTGTCTGCAGTGCATACCGAAACTTTTCGCTGCAGCACCAACTGTCCGTCGTTCACCGTTGCCTGTGTCGGTGTAGGGAATACTGTCTGGCCATGGAGCATGATGCCGTGTAGGATGATCGTGAGGACAAGTAGAGGTTTCATGGTGAATGGGAAATATGGACATGTGGCTTTGTGCGGTGTGTGTCAATAGTTTCTCGGACCGAATATGCTGCTGCCGATACGAACCATGTTACTACCTTCGATTACAGCTATATTGTAGTCCTCGCTCATGCCCCAGGAGCGTATTGTCATGCCTGGAGCAAGGTCGGGGAACTCGGCTATGCACTGGCTGAAGACGGTGTAGGCGGTGTGGAAATCGGAGCGTATGCGTGTCTCGTCATCGGTATTGGTGGCCATGCACATGATTCCGGCTATGCGGATGCCCGGTAGGGTGGCGTACTCGTGGCTGCGGAGGTAGTCGAGGCATTCCTCGGGGGCGAAGCCGAATTTGGTCTCTTCCTGTGCCACGTGCAATTGCAGCAGACAAGAGATGCGGCGGTCGTGGCGCAGGGCCTGCTTGTTTATCTCGCAGAGTAGGCGTGGACTGTCTACGGAGTGGATGAGGCCGATGTAGGGGGCTATGTATTTCACCTTGTTGGTCTGCAGGTGGCCGATGAAGTGCCATTCGATGTCAGTGGGTAGGGCAGACTGTTTCTGCTGCAGTTCCTGCACGTGGCTCTCACCGAATATGCGCTGTCCGGCGTCGTAGGCCTCCTGTATCATTTCTGCGGGATGGTACTTGCTCACTGCGCACAGGTTGACACCAGTGGGCAGTGAGGCACGTATCTTGTTGAGATGTTCGCTTATCATCATTCTTCCTCTACCTTATGGCGGAAAACATCCATCAGGGGAGTCTCTGCCACGCTGATTATCTTATAGTCGCCCAACGTACCCTGCATGCCTTTCTCCAGGGTCTCGATGGCGTTCTGCAGGCTGATGGCCTGTACCAGATCGGTTTGTGTTACCACCTTCTCCTTCTCTGTCTTTTCGTCCAAAGTGATGAAGCCAACCTTCACCTTGTACCAGCGATCGGCATTGAGGTCTTCGTTCTCGAAGAGTTCTGCTATTCGTGCGCGTTTGATGTCGCTGATTACGAACTCTCCGCTCATGAAGGGTTCTATCTCCTTTGTGATAGTCTCTTCGGCCTCTGTGAAACTGAGTGCGTCCACCAGGTATGCTTCCTTTGTTGACTTGATAAGACCGTTCTCCTGGGTCTTGTCGTATTGTACTTTACATTCAAACCATTCCATTTCGTTCTGTGTGTTGTTTAATTGGTTAGTGTTTATTTGTGTTGTATTATAGCGATTCTCAAGGGAGAGATGCCTCCTCCTCCGGATGATGTTACAATATGTGTCTGTGGGAATTGGCGCGTGTAGTTTATGCCTCCATTGTACCTTATATATATTTAGCGCAAGAAAGCATCATTTGCCGTTACTTCTTTGGCCTGTTCCTCTTTGTTGTTTTGCCCTGTGTCCATGGTGCCCTCCGCTCTGTGTGTCTATTGGGTACAGTGTCGGTTTTCTGTTTGTCCCGCTCGAAGAAGAAAGACTTCTGATAGCGCTTCCGCTCCTGGTTGTGTTCGCAGAAGACAGGCTCCAGCGTGTAGGGGTGGTAGCCTGTGGCGAAGATTGTTGTGGAGACGGTCAGAGGCGTCGGAGTGAAATCCTGTACTTGGTCGGTGGAGAGTCCCATAGAACGTGTCTCGTCGGCAAGGTTTTCCATGTCCATGACACGGCATCCGGGGTGGGAGGAGATGAAGTACGGGATGATCTGCTGTTTGAGGCCTTCTTCGCGGTTGATGCGGTCGAAGATGCTCTTGAAACGATGGAACTGCGAGAACAAAGGCTTTCGCATCACCTCCAGTACGTGATCCTCGGTGTGCTCTGGAGCAACCTTCAGCCGGCCGGAGACGTGATGGGCTATCAGTTCGCGCGTGTACTCACGGGATGCACGGTTCAGGGCCTCGTCTTTCCAGTCATGAAGCAGCATGTCGTAGCGTACTCCGCTGCCTATGTAGCTGTGCCGGACGCCGGGTATGCTGTCCACTTCGCGGTACAACTCCAGCAGTGGACGGTGGTCACCATTGAGGTTGGGACAGATATTCGGGTGTATGCACGAGGGACGTACGCAGGCATGGCATGCCTTTTGGTTCTTGCCGTGCATCATGTACATGTTGGCACTTGGGCCGCCCAAATCACTGATGGTGCCGTGGAAGTCGGGCATGTGTGTCACTTGTTCAACCTCGCGCAGTATGCTTTCGCGCGAACGGCTCATGATGAACTTTCCCTGGTGGGCCGAGATGGTGCAGAATGCACAACCTCCGAAACAACCACGGTGCAGGTTCACCGAGAACTTTATCATGTCGTAGGCCGGGATACGCTTGCCTCGGTACTTGGGGTGAGGCTGGCGGGTGTATGGCAGATCGAAACTGCGGTCCAGTTCCTCTGTGGTGAGGGGCGGGTAGGGAGGATTGACCACTACATACTTTTCTCCCGTCTTCTGTATCAGGCGCGCGGCCTGCATCCTGTTGCTCTCTTCTTCCACGTGGCGGAAGTTCTCGGCATGAAGCTTCTTATCCCGGAGGCAGTCCTCGTAGGGGTGCAGAACTATGTCGTCCTCCGTTATCTGTACGTTGTCCTCCAGCACCACTGTCTGCGGCAGGGGCTCGCGTTCAACCACGGCACGCCGGAATGCACGTCGGGTCATCAGCGCCTCTCCGGTTTGTTCGTCATAATCCAGGCTGTCGTCGTAGCTCTCCATGAATGCTTCCAGGCGCTCCACCAGTTCCAGGTCTACCTTCTCACCCATGCCGTACGTTATCATGTCGGCAGGCGAGTCCACAAGGATGGACGGACGCAGGCGCTCCTGCCAATAGTCGTAGTGAGCCACACGGCGCAACGAAGCCTCTATTCCTCCCAGTACCACGGGTACATCGGGGAAGAGCCTCCGCAGGCACTTGGTATATACTATCGTTGGATATTCCGGCCTCATGTCGTGACGTCCGTCTGGGGAATAGGCATCCTCGCTACGCAGGCGACGTGCCGCCGTGTACTTGTTCACCATGGAGTCCA
>DBLZ01000060.1 GCA_002297545.1 Prevotellaceae bacterium UBA711
ACCGGGAAAATCCGCTGACCCACAACTTTGCCCTGAACCCGCGTTTTGCATAGTGTGCAAGGCATTCGCACACTTTTGTGGAAATATCACGGCTACCGGCAACCGGCAAGTGGTTATATTTTTTAATTTTGCTAACGACAAGCCACGTTTACGACCATAATTCACAGCAAAACTCCTCAAGCAGCCAAACATGAAGCAGCAACTCTTTCCAGCAACATACATACAATTCCCTCCCGGGTATGAATGTCGGAGGGCTGCGTTTTATCTTGCGGCAGAGGAGTATGTTGCCGACCACATGCCCAAGGGCAACTACATGCTCACCTGGCAGATAGCTCCAACTGTGGTGATGGGTCGCAACCAAGATGCAAGGGCGGAGATAGACCTTCCTTTCTGCCGCACCGAAGGCATAGATGTTATACGACGCAAAAGTGGCGGCGGCAGCATCTATGCAGACCTTGGCAACATCATGACCAGCCTTATTACGGACAACGGTGCCGTGGAACCCATCTTTGCGGAATACTCCTCGGCCATGGCCCAGTGTCTGTCGTCATTGGGTGCGGAAGTGGAAGTGTCCGGACGCAACGACATCCGCATATCAGGCGGTGGCAAAATTTGCGGCAATGCGTTTTATCACCTTGCCGACCGCAACATCGTACACGGTACCATGCTGTATGATACCGATGCACGTCTGATGCGCGGCGCACTTACGCCAGAACGTGCAAAACTACAGTCAAAGGGAGTAAAGAGCGTAGAAAGCCGTATCTCGTTGCTGAAAGATACATTGCCCGGACTTGGTGTCGGCAAACTTCGCGAACACATACGCCACTACCTTTCCAACATTACCATACAACTCTCAGAGGCAGACATACACAACATACAGGACATAGAGGCCGGATACTATGCCACCGAATACCTCTACGGCAAGGATACCGCCCTCATGGGAGAACGACATTGCAGCTATGGGCGCATAGAAGGATGCGGCACAGTATCGTTGGAGTTCTGCACCGAGGAGGGCACGGTAACATCAGTGATAGTCAGGGGCGACTACTTTGAATTCGTAAATGCCAATGCCATATTCAATCAGGCCTTCTTCGGATGCACCTTCAACGAAGTTGCACTATCGGAGGCTGCCGAGAAGCACAAATTACATAATTGCATACGCGGGCTGGAACACTCCTCGCTATGCGAACTGATAAAACGCTTGTTCGTATAGCGGCCTACCCCACCAAGCCCCACACATGCACCTTATTATATATTACACAACTCAAGACATCACAACCCACACATACAATAACAGACCTTAAACACAAGCACTATGACAGACAAGAAAACATGCCTCTATGACAAGCACATCGGGCTGAAGGCCAAAATGGTGTCCTTCGGAGGATTTGAGATGCCCATCCAATACACCGATATCGTGGACGAACACAACGCCGTGCGCCATGCCTGCGGCGTCTTTGACGTCAGCCACATGGGCGAAGTACTGGTAACAGGCAAGGAGGCCGAGAAATTCGTCCAATACATCTTCACCAACGACGTGAAGGATGCCCCCATTGGCAAAATCTACTATGGCATGATGCTGCACGAGAACGGCGGTACCATAGACGACCTGCTGGTATATAAAATGGGTGCCGAGCAATTCTTTCTGGTGATCAATGCCGCCAACATCGACAAGGACTACGCCTGGATATCAGAGCAGGCCAAGTTCTTCGACGTACAAACTATCAATCAGAGCGATACGTACGGTCAACTGGCCGTACAGGGTCCCGACTCAGAACGCGTGATGGCAGAATGTCTGGGACTCGCATGCGAGGATTTGGTGTTCTATACGTTCAAGACCGTAGCAGTCGATGGCGAGACTCTCATCGTCAGCCGCACGGGCTACACGGGCGAAGACGGATTTGAAATCTATGGCAGTCACGAGTACATCCGCAATGCCTGGGACAAGCTCATACGACATGGAGTAAAGCCCTGCGGCCTGGGATGCCGCGACACCCTGCGCTTCGAGGTAGGCCTCCCTCTCTACGGCGACGAACTTACGGACGACATATCTCCCATCGAGGCCGGCCTGGGCATGTTTGTCAAGGTGGACAAGGAGGCGTTTATCGGCAAGGAGGCCGTGGCGCGCCAGAAGGCCGAGGGCACCAAACGCAAAATCGTTGGCATAGAACTTACGGGCCGTGCCATCCCGCGCCATGGATACGATGTGGTGGTGGAAGACCGCGTGGTGGGCAGCGTCACCACCGGCTACAACTCCATCTCCACCGGTAAGAGCGTATGCATGGCCCTGATAGAGAGTACGTATGCCAAGACCGGCACCCCCGTACAGATACGCATACACAAGAAGCTGCAGGACGGCACCGTGTGCAAGAAACGCTTCTATGAGAAGAACTACAAGAAGTAACGATAACCCCATTAAATCAACAGCATTATGGCAAAAGTAATTGAAGGGCTCTACTACAGCGAGAGCCACGAGTATGTAAAGGTAGACGGCGAATACGGATATGTAGGCATCACGGACTATGCTCAGGAACAATTGGGCAACGTGGTGTATGTCGATATGCCCGAGGTGGACGACGAAGTGACGGCCGGCGAGGAGTTCGGCGCAGTAGAGAGCGTCAAGGCAGCCAGCGACCTCATCTCTCCCGTCAGCGGAACCGTTGTGGAGATCAATGCCAACCTGGAAGACCAGCCAGAACTCATCAACCAAGATGCCTTCGGAAACTGGATAATGAAAGTCAAGATGGCCGACCCCTCCGAATTGGACGCCCTGATGGGTGCCGCGGACTACGAGAACGCCTGCAAGTAACACCAACCCTTCTACACCATGAAATACTTCCCACACACCGCCGACGACCTCAGCCAAATGCTGAAAGTCGTTGGCGTAGGTTCGTTGGACGAGTTGTATGCCGAAGTGCCCGAGGAACTGAAGTTCAACAAGGAACTTGCCCTGCCCTCGGCCATGTCGGAAATAGAGGTCCGCAAGGTCATCACAGCCCTTTCCAACAAGAACCGGCAGCTAATATCCTTTGCCGGCGCCGGTGTATACGATCACTATACGCCCAGCGTGGTACCGTACATCACATCGCGTTCCGAGTTCTCCACCTCCTACACCCCCTATCAGGCAGAGATTTCCCAGGGCACGCTGCAATACATCTTCGAGTATCAGAGCATGATGGCCGACCTCACCGGCATGGACATCTCCAATGCTTCCATGTATGATGGCTCCACAGCCACGGCCGAGGCAATGATGATGTGCGTGGCAGCAGCCAAGAAGCGCAACCGTGTGCTCATATCCGAAACGTTCACCCCCGCCGTTATACGTGTGGTGGAGACCTATGCCAAGTTCCACGGTGTGGACCTGGTGAAAGTTCCCGCACGTGAAGGTGTCACGGACATGGAAGCCGTGCAACGGTATCTTGAGGCCGGCAACGTGGCAGGTGTGCTGGTGCCGCAGCCCAACTACTACGGCATCATAGAGGACTTCACCGGCCTGGCCGACCTTTGCCACAGCCACAAGAGCCTCCTGGCCATCAACTCTGTAGCCTCCACTTTGGGTGTGCTCAGGTCACCCGGCGAATGGGGTGCGGACATCGCCTGCGGAGAAGCACAAAGCCTGGGCATCCCCACATGCTACGGAGGCCCCTACATCGGATACCTCTGCACCACATCAGCCCTCGTCAGGAAGATGCCTGGCCGTCTGGTGGGCGCCACCACAGATACCGATGGCAAACGTTGCTTCGTGCTGACCATGCAGGCCCGAGAACAGCACATCCGCCGCGAGAAGGCCACGTCCAACATCTGCACGGCGCAGGGCTTCATGTGTCTCTACGTCGCAGCCTACCTGTCATTGATGGGCGAAAAGGGACTGCGCGAGGTCAACGAACAGTCCTATGGTGCCGCACACGAGTTGCACGACCGCCTGCTGACTCTCGGCTGCTTCGAGGATGCCTTCCCCGGCAAGCCATTCCTCAACGAGTTCACACTGAAATACACCGGTTGCCCCTACATAGACACCATGCAGGAGACCCTATGCCGCGCGGGCTTCATTGCCGGCGTGAAGGCAGAGGGCAAGGAGAACGAAATCATCTTTGCCGCCACGGAACAACGCACACCTCAAGACGTGGAAGCATTCGTCAGGGCCATTGCAAGTGCATGCCATGGAGAGCAGCAATAAGCATTAACCAATCAACTATCCGACACACTATGAACAACACCTATTACGGGAAACTCATATTCGAACTTTCCAACCACGGATGTATTGGTTATTCACTGCCAGAAAACAAGTGGAATAACCACAGCCTGCAGGACCTGCCACAAACCCTGATGCGCAGCACCGGGACCATCCTGCCCGAAGTGGACGAGCTGACGGCCGTCAGACACTATACTAACATGTCCAACAACAATTTCGGCGTGGACACAGGCTTCTATCCCTTGGGCAGTTGCACCATGAAGTACAACCCCA
>DBLZ01000129.1:0-130 GCA_002297545.1 Prevotellaceae bacterium UBA711
AGCCATCTTTCTCTTACCGAGAGAAGGACGCCATCGACGCAACGAGACACACATATGACCACACGACGCACATCACCCAACCCACTGATCTGCACACAATTGCAACAAGACCGGGGGGGGGGGGGGGGGG
>DBLZ01000129.1:460-51352 GCA_002297545.1 Prevotellaceae bacterium UBA711
GGGGGGGGGGGGGGGGGGGTACCGCCCTTATCCATCAAGGCGCTACTGCTACAGAGGTATAGCATAGCAACGCCGATCGCTAACATAAATTGATTTGAGCAACGATGCCACTGTATAGTACAGAAGCTCAAACTAACGCCAGGGGCAACCAAGGGAACGTAGCGGACACCACTTCCGGTACGGAGGGGGAGATATGTACCACTACGACACAGACCTCCTCATGGTGCTATCTGTTTGTCCACCACAGGCAGGTAGATGTAGTGAGAGCACAATTGCAGCGGCGGCGTTACCCGGTGTTCGTACACAAAAGCATCGTGTACAAACGCGAGAACAAGCACATCACCAAGATAGAAAAGCCTACGATCTCCGGCCTGCTGTTTGTGCAGGGAGATGGCAACGAGATACAGGCATATCTGAAAGAATTCTTCTCGAACCTATACCTGGTAAAGGATTGCAGCAAGGGAAAGATAGCGGCCATCCCCGACCATGTGATGCAACCCTTCATGAAGGTGTCCGACGCCTACCCCACCCGCATCCGCTTCATGCCGCACCCAATAGACTACTATTCAAAAGGAAACACACTTATACGTATCACCAGCGGAGTACTGACCGGACTCGAGGGTTACCGTATACGCATCTCAAGGGACAAGTGTTTGGTAACCACTTTGGAAGGCATGACGGTGGCCATAGGCGGAGTGCACAGGGAAAGTTTCGAAAACGTGGAGGAATATGTCCGCATCCGTCGGGAGCAGCAGAATCAGACCGACCAACCGACAGAAACCATCTTCACACCACTCCAACAGGAGATAGACAAGTGCTTCTTCGCGCCACAACATCAGTTGGACATCATGCTCATGGCCGAAAATCTCCGGCCATGGATTAGCAGGATAGCATCTGACATTATAGACAAGAACTACGACGAAGCAGCAGAGATTGCCCTCTTCATTCTGGAAGAGACCGGCTCCCGCCTCAAGGCAGCACGCAATAATACCGACTTCAACAAAACAAACGACATGCTTGCCGTTTGTCGCGAAGCAAGCCACGCCTTGATATCCATGGCCCAACAGACGGATGTACCTATGAACCTAAAGGAAACCCTGGAAACCGGGCTGGAATCCCTGGCTGTCCGTTATCCCTTCCTGCCAATAGTATTATGAGAATTCTTATCATGGATTTTCCAATCACATGATACACAAATCGTTTTGCCGCATTTGGCAGCAAGGACATAAAGTGCCATGAAAATAGGTATACTTACACAACCTTTACGCCGCAATTATGGAGGCATCCTACAGAACTGGGCTTTGCAGCAAATACTTGCCGACATGGGGCACAAGCCAGAGATGATTTTCCTTTGTGGGGGACATCGCCCGCAAGGAAGACTGCTTGCTCTGCGCTGCATGAGTCTTGTCAAATGTGTGGTAAAAAAATATCTGTTTGGATACAGGAACGTGTTTCTTTATTCAGTATTCAATCCGGAATATAATCCGAGTGCTCCCCAGTATGCTGATGCGGAATTTGTCGGTCGGGTGCACAAGACAAAACAGTTGACAAAAGATGCGGATATGGAGCGTTTTGTGGCATCGAGAGGCTACGATGCTTTCATTGTAGGCAGCGATCAGGTGTGGCGCGAGGACTACTCGCCTTCCATAACACGTTTTTTCCTGGACTTCCTGCCCGAATGTGACAATCGTCCGCGTATTGCATATGCCGCCTCTTTCGGCAAGTCGAAAGATTACATTTCTGAAGCACATATGCCACGCTGTCGTGAATTGCTGCTTCATTTTGATGCTGTTTCCGTTCGCGAACACGAGGGGCTTGACATACTTGAAAGAGATTTTGATTATCACAAAGGAGTAAAGGTCCTTGACCCAACGCTCTTACTCTCGGCAGACAATTACAGAGAGTTGATAAATGGCAAGGACAGAGCAAGCATATCCGAGCCACATATTGCCGCTTATATATTGGACATGTCGGAAGACAAGGATGCAATACTCATAGAAACCACTTCGTGTCTAAGAATTCCGGTCAAGACGTTTTACGGAGATTTCCATGGAGAAAATATGCTGACCGTATCACAATGGCTGGCAGAGTTTGACAGCGCAGACTTTGTGGTGACAGACTCCTTCCATGGCTGCATATTCTCGATTATATTTCATAAGCCATTTGTAGTGATAGCCAACCAAGAACGTGGGCTTGAACGCTTTTTGTCACTCTTGCACGATACAGGTCTCGAAAACAGACTCGTTTATTCATTTGATGACTTTATGGCACGCAAAGACCACTTGTTGACCGTCCCCGATTATACCGTTACAGAGCAGCTTCTTGATACGCTTCGTCGCATGAGCTTGAACTTTCTTACAAATGCCCTGGATTAAACAGCAAGCCCCTCCCTTGATCTCCGTAATAGTTCCGGTCCATAATGCGGAAAAGTATCTTTGTCGGTGCATAGATTCGATACTGGCACAAACATTCACAAATTTTGAAGTCTTATTGATAGACGATGGCAGTAGCGACCGTTCCGGGAGTATCTGTGATGAATACGCAGCCAGTGACCAGCGCATACGGACCCTTCATAAGGAGAATGGCGGTGTAAGTTCTGCACGTAATCTTGGATTGGACAGTGCCATAGGTGAGTGGATAGTATTTGTGGATGCAGATGATTATTGGATTGAAGATACGGCACTGGCACTTTTGTATGACATTGCAAAACGACATAACTTAGACATTGCCAGAGGGGAATATGTATCAGTAGATGCAGAAGAGGATGTAATACATACTCAAGATTATGCCTCAAAACAAGCCTTCGGAGATAAGCTGTTAGAAAGAAATGTGTTTCTGGACAATGTAGTATGTGGGGAATTCTTCCTCGTACTCTGTTTAATCAAACACAAAGCTATCGGTGGCCTCCGCTTTGACGAGCGACAGATTTTCTTAGAGGACATGAAGTTCTATATGCAACTTCTTATGCACAGTCCCAGATGCGGTTTTCTGCCGGTAACCTTTTATGCATATCGCAAGCACACCTCCTCTGCATCTATAACGGTGAATGCAAAGAAAATAGTTGACTCTTTCGAGATGTGTGATTTCTTTTGGTCTCTTTCTGGCAATTGTATTGATCGTGAAATGGTATCGTATTGCCGTGGTTATGCCATAAAGATGTATTATTGGACTCTTCAGACACTATCCGAGGATCCTTATTACAAACAGTTTGATGATATTTCTTCCCAAATCCATCTTGAAAGACTGCATCGAGAAACCAAGGTTAGACGAAGTCTTATGGTAAATCATTTCGGTTGGAAAATAGACTTCATACTGAGATTATCACCCAAAAGCGCTGTTAGGGCATTTAGAATCTACTCCAAATTAAGGAAAAGATTGAATAGGTGAAGTATACCGCTGTCATACGTACTCTCGGAACGGCAGGGGATAAGTTTCAATGCGAACTCGACTCGCTCTGTACACAGACCTTACCTCCTGAAGATATAATCGTATATATCGCCGAGGGATACCCGTTACCTAAGCAAACTTGTGGACGAGAACGATATGTCCGTGTTCCGAAAGGCATGGTGGCTCAACGTGCACTCAGATATGACGAAGTAAAGACCGAATGGGTACTGTTTCTTGATGATGACGTCTATCTTCCACCAGCGAGTGTGCAGGCGCTGGTGGATGCTCTTCATGAAAATGATGCCCACGTAATATCACCTGATACATTTGACAACGCAGCACGCAATCTCAAAAGTGAGTTGATGATGACAATATCAGGAAGGATGATAGCGAGGCGAGGCGACGAGAAGTATGGATATAAAGTTCTGCGCACTGGTGGCTATTCATATAATAAACATCCTGAACCACGCGCTTATTTGTCAGAGACGAATGCAGGGCCATGTTTCATGTGCAGGAAGCAGGACTTCTTGAAAATAGATCTGGAAGAGGAATTGTGGCTTGATGAATTGAAGTACGCACTGGGCGATGACCAGGCCATGTTTTACAAGATGCATCTTTACGGATTAAAGCAATTGACACTTTTCGGTTCGGGTATCAGACATCTTGACGCAGGCTCCACACTTCAGAATGTGGACAAGGAGAGACAGATGGTCGAGGCAGACTACTATTTCCGCCTGATTTTTTGGTCGCGCTTCATTCAGGAGCCCGAAAAGAATCCCCTCATCCGAGTTTGGAACAGAGGCTGCATAAGTTATTTCTATCTTTTTGGCCTAATGATGTCATTGCTAAAAAGGGACCACGATATGCTTGGCCGTAAATTGAAATCAATTAAAAGGGCACGTAGTTTTCTAAAAAGCGAGCTGTATGCCTCAATACCCAAGATTGTAAAGAAATGAATGTCGTCCCTATAGCATTTGCCTTTGACAACAATCTCACCATCCCGGCGGCTGTGACATTCACATCGTTGCTGGTAAATGCCGCACCGGATACATTCTATGACATATTTGTCCTTCATTCCGCGAAAGCATCCCTTGACAAACATCTCCTTTCGCTGATTGACGACACGTTTCATAACTGTAAGATAAGCTATGTCCCGGTCGGAGATACTTTTGATAATGCATTTGAGATTCGAGGTATCACAACTCCTGCATATTACCGATTGTTAATCCCTACGCTTATTCCGCAATATGATAAAATCATATATGCCGATGCAGATATCATATTTCGGTTGGATTTAAGCAACCTTTATTCCACAGACCTTGGTTCAAACTATCTCGCTGCGACAAAAGACTTGGGGCTGAATCTGTCGGATTATGGCAAAAAGTACATTCAACATCTGCCTAATGTAACTCCAGGAGGGTATCTTCAGTCCGGCTTTATTATGCTAAACTCCGCCCTCATTCGTCAAGACGGATTAACACATAAATTCGTGGAAGTTGCCGCTAAAAAGTGGAAGTATCAAGATCAGGATACTCTCAATATCATTTGCCACGACCGCGTATTATTCCTTGCGCCCAAATACAACATGACGGATTACTCTTTTTATTATGGGCTTAAAGAACCGGCAAAATGGAAAGAACTATACACCATACAGGAGTTCCAAGAAGGAGCAACACATGGCAATCTCCACTTCAACGGGCACAAGCCCTGGCGAAAATGGAGCGTAAATTTCGACATCTGGTGGGAGTATTATCGCAAGTCGCCGGTCTTCGATGAGAAGTTCTACTTTGATTTCTATTACGACAGGCTTAATGAACTGGACCAGTTGCCATTGATGAAGCGGATTAAAATCCTTGCCCGATATTTTGTCTATGGAATCCGGAAGAAGCCCTAAAGTTTCGGTCATAGCACCCGTATATGGTGTTGAGCAGTTTATCGGCAAAGCAGTAGAGACAATGATGGAGCAAACTCTTGATGATGTTGAGTTCATCTTTGTTGACGACCGCACTCCGGATAACAGCATGAAGGTACTTCGTGAAGTAATTGCACATTACCCGAAACGCTCTGAACAGGTAATAATCCTTAAGCATGACACCAATCGAGGACTCCCGACTGCACGTAACACCGGTTTGAAAGTAGCACGTGGCGAATATGTCTTTCATTGGGACAGTGACGACTATGCAGAAAAAGACATGCTTGAATGCCTCTATAATGAAGCCAAGAAAAACGGTTGTGACTATGTATGGTGCGATTGGTATCTGACCTTCCGGTCTAATTCGCGCACTATGCGCCAACCGTCTGCGGCTACTCCACGTAAGGCCCTTTCGCAGGTTCTTGCCGGAGGCATGAAGTATAATGTATGGAATAAACTGGTTACACGCAAGCTCTACACAGAGACTGGCATTTGTTTTCCCGAAGGAAATTCTATGGGAGAAGATATGACCATGATAAAATTATTGGCTCGGGCAAAACATGTTGGTCACGTGTCCCAACCGCTTTATCACTATATCCGTACCAATTCCTGTGCAATGACCCAAGTGTACTCCACCACCAATTTGGAGGAATTGCAAAGGAATACCGCTGATGTATGCAATTTTCTGAGGAGACATATTACTGACGACCTTATCGAAAAAGAAATCAGTTGGTTCAAACTGAATGTCAAACTGCCGTTCCTGTTCAGCGGACAGCAATCCGAAATGTTGCTCTGGCAGCAATGGTTCCCAGAGGCCAACCGTGACATCATGGACAATCACACTTTGGCATTTAGAACCCGAGTCTTACAGTGGACAGCAGCGCACAAGTTCTTTTTCATCAACAGAGCTTACAATACATTCGTATTCAAGTTCATCTATGGAATAATCTACAAA
Source organism: Prevotellaceae bacterium UBA711 (assembly GCA_002297545.1). GTDB lineage: Bacteria > Bacteroidota > Bacteroidia > Bacteroidales > Bacteroidaceae > Physcousia. The sequence continues at coordinate 6,715 of DBLZ01000129.1, forward strand.
TGAACATTTCAAAGTCATTATTGGTTGCAATAACAGTGATCATCACAGGTTGCTACTTTTTTCCTTTTGTATTGGAGGCGTTCCCTATAGCCAATTCCAAGATGGTCTTGGCCGCCCTGGGGCTTGTGATGTTTGGCATCAATCTGGCAAAGAAAAACAACGCCGGGATCGACCTCGATTTTGCAAATTTATCACTATGGGCATTAGGAGTATCATTGGTAGCATACACCTCAATCACCGCGAACAACACCCCAGATGACACTTTTGTTACATATTTTATGTCGATGTGGGTCTGGATGGGCGGAGCGTATTTCGCTGTAATGTTTATGAAATATATTCATGGAGATGTTTCCGTACCTGTTGTAGTCAATTATTTGCTTGCCGTATGTGTAGTGCAATGTGTATTGGCCTTGATTTTCAACAATTGCGCAGCAGCAGAAGCATGGCATGCTTCTACATTTGGCGGTGAGGGGTACATGGGGAATACCGAAGAAAGGCGTCTTCATGGCATCGGATGCTCACTGGATGTAGCAGGTTTCCGTTTTGCGGCTGTAATATGTATGGCGACTTTTTTGGTGGTTAGCAGGAAGTGGAAACGAACAAATTGGACAGACTACCTTTATCTTGCTTCAATATGTTTTATAAGTCTTGTTGGCAACATGATATCACGCTCCACGATCATAGGAACAATCATATCCATAGTCATTATTTGTATAAGCGCATTCGTGAATAATAACATCAGACTGGTTACAGAACTATCCTTAATCATAATGGCAACGGTGGGGGTTAGCGTATTCCTGTACAAAACAGATCCCATCTTCAGGTCCAATTTAGCGTTTGGGTTCGAAGGTTTTTTTTCTCTTATAGAAAAGGGAGAATGGCAGACCAACTCAAACAACATATTAAAAAACATGGTCGTATGGCCAGATAATCTTAAGACATGGCTCATTGGTGACGGTTATTTTAATAATCCATCGGACAAGTCTCTTGATACATACGATCCGTATTTCGTAGGTAAATTCCACGGTTATTACATGGGGACTGATATAGGTTATCTGCGCTACATCTTTTATTTCGGAGTTGTAGGGTTGGCGACATTCAGTACATTCTTTGTACAGGCATATAATGTGTTGCGTCGTAGATTCCCATCATTCAAATGGATGTTCTTCTTGGCACTTGCGATTAATTTTATCCAATGGATTAAGGTATCTACAGATTTGTTTGTAGTTTTCGCTCCTTTCCTGTGCTTATCTTTCCTAAAGGAAGAAAACGGGAGTATAGGTTGTGAGGCAAAATCAAAACTGACCGCATAGATGAAAATCGTATACTGTCATTGTTCCCTCCATAATCCAGGTGGGATGGAGCGCGTGCTTCTGAACAAGGTTCGCTGGATATGTTCGCATACTGATTGGGAGGTGATGGTTGTGACTACCGACCAGCAGGGGAGACCACCATTCTATGAGTTTCCGGAAAGTGTACGGATGACAGACCTGGGCATCAATTACTCAAAGGATAACGTCAGGAGTCCTATATGTAAAATCGCAGGATATTTGCAGAAAAGGCATCTACACCGGAAAAGACTTACGGAACTGCTGATGCATGAACGTGCCGACATCGTGATTTCTCTTTATCCATCCGAATCATCCTTCATTCCAGCAATAATGGATGGAAGCAAGAAGATACTGGAACTTCATTTCAACAAGTTCTTCCGCCTTCAATACAACAGGAAAGGCCTGATAGGACTTATCGACCGATGGCGTACGAAGTTGGACGAAAGGCTTGTGCGTAAGTTCGATAAGTTCGTGGTGCTGACCCAAGAGGACCAAAGCTATTGGGGAGCACTACCAAACATTGAGGTTATTCCCAATGCGGCGATGAGTATCGCCGGCAAGCTCTCGGATGTTTCTTTCAAACGGATTATAGCCGTGGGAAGGTTGGACTACCAAAAAGGGTTCAATCGTTTGCTGCAAGCCTGGGCACTGATACAGGAGACGAACAAATACCGCGATTGGAGACTTGACATTTTCGGCCAGGGCGAATGGCAGAATATGCTGCAACAAACGATAGACAAGGCAGAACTGCAAGATACGGTCCACATCCACCGCCCCACGACAAAGATAGGCGATGAATATGCACATAGTTCCATACTGGTGACGAGCAGTCACTACGAAGGGTTCCCCATGGTTATGATAGAGGCTATGGCATACGGACTTCCGGTTGTCTCCTTTGATTACAAATGCGGTCCGAAAGACATCATACAGGATGGAGCCAACGGTCTTTTGGTGAAGGACGGGGACATCGAAGGGTTTGCCAATGCCATGATGCACCTGATGGCAGACGAATCATACCGCAAGAAACTGTCTACAAATGCCCGCAAGGTGACAAGCACTTACTCGGAAGAGGCCGTCATGAATAAATGGAAAGACCTCTTTACTTCATTGACTGAGAAATGAGGAAGCTTCTTCAGATAAATCCAGTGCTGCGGATGAACACATCTACCGGACGCATCATGCAGGAAATAGGTGAACTGGCCATGCAGAATGGCTGGGAAAGCCATATCGCCTACAGTCGCGGACGCGATGGCATCAAGCCCTGCAAGTCCCATCTTCTTCCGGTGGGTGACCGGTGGAGCGTGGCATGGCATGGCATCATGACACGCCTCCTCGACCGTCACGGCCTGTCGTCCAACCATGCTACGCGGCAGTTCGTCCAACAAATAAAAGACCTACAGCCAGACATCATACACATCCACAACCTCCACGGCTATTTCCTTAACTATCGTATTCTCTTCGATTATCTTTCCCGTTGCGGTATCCCTGTAGTGTGGACCGTCCACGACTGCTGGCTCTACACCGGGCACTGTTATTACTATTCCTTTACAGGATGCGACCGCTGGAAGACAGGTTGCAGCCATTGTCCGCAACAACACAAGTTCCCTGCAAGCTGGTGGAAAGACCGCTCACGCCAAAACTTTATGGACAAGAAGGCCGCATTCACTTCCATACCCAAAGAAAGGCTGGTCATAGTCCCTGTTTCCGAATGGATAAAAGACGAAATACAGCAATCTTTCCTCGGTGACTATGACATGCGGGTTATCCACAATGGCATAGACTTGGATAACTTCGATTTGCATGATGCCGAACAAATAAAGGCCAAACATCATCTGAGCGGCAAGTATATCCTGCTTGGTGTAGCCAGCATCTGGAGCAAGGAAAAGGGTCTGGACGACTTCTTAAGGCTTTCCAGCATACTGGATGATGACGAACTTATCATTCTTGTCGGGGTCAACAACGAACAGAAGAAACGCCTCCCGGATAATATAATAGGGATAGCACGCACACGAGACGTCCGTCAACTTGCCGAGCTATACTCTGCCGCCGACGTATTTATCAATCCAACCTGGCAGGACAACTATCCGACGGTAAACCTGGAGGCAATCGCCTGCGGAACTCCGGTGGTCACATATCACACGGGGGGCAGCGTGGAGGCCATCACAGAAAATACCGGCATAGTGGTGGAGCAAGGTGACGTACCTGGACTGCTGGAGGCCGTCAGGAAGATAGAGCGCAGGGGCAAGGCCTTCTATCGTCAGGCATGCCGTGACTATGCCCTGGCCAACTTCCGTAAGGAAGACCGTTACTACGATTATATAAAACTATATGACGAACTGACCCAAACACCATGCGCATCCTTCAGTTAGGCAAATTCTACCCTATCCGTGGCGGAGTGGAGAAGGTGATGTACGACATCATGACCGGGCTGTCCGAGCGAGGCGTCTCATGTGACATGATGTGCGCCTTGTCACATGGGCGTTCCCGAATCATGGAGATTAACCCACATGCGAAACTCATCGGCTGCCATGCGCTGAAGAAGATTGCCGCCACCATGATTTCGCCTGCCATGATATTTGCGCTGAGGCGGAGATGCCAGGAATATGACATAATACACGTCCATCATCCCGACCCCATGGCATGCCTCTCCCTGTTCCTCTCCGGCTATAAGGGCAAAGTGGCACTCCACTGGCACAGCGACATAGAAAAGCAAAAGGTGTTGCTTCAACTTTACCGTCCTCTGCAGAAATGGCTGCGGCGGCGTGCCGATGTCATTCTCGGCACCACACCTGTCTACACGGCCGAGTCTCCGTTTCTCACCAGTATGCAACACAAGATACAATGTCTGCCCATAGGCATCGACCCCATACCCTCCTGCAACAGTCGGGTGGAAAGTATATATAATAGGTACGCGCACAAGAAGATCATCTTCTCCCTCGGCCGACTGGTGACATACAAGGGCTACCGCTACCTCGTGGAGGCTGCCCGCTACCTGAGCGACGACTACGTGGTGCTCATCGGAGGCGAGGGGCCACTGAAGAACAAACTTCTGGACGAAATAGAAACCCTGGGCGTCACCGGCAAGGTACAGCTTCTGGGCAGGATACCCGACGAAGATCTGCCGGCATACTACCATGCCTGCAGACTATTCTGTCTCAGCAGCATACAAAAGACCGAGGCTTTTGCCATCGTACAGATCGAAGCCATGTCATGTAGCAAGCCTGTCGTAGCCACCAGCATTCCGCACTCCGGTGTGACATGGGTCAACAAGCATGGCGTATCGGGACTGAACGTACCTCCACGTAATGCCCACGCCCTGGCCACGGCCATCATGACCATAGCCGGGGACGAGACTATTTACGAGGGATATGCCCGACGCGCCGGACAGCGCTACAGCAACCTCTTCACCAAAGACAGAATGATAGATAACTTACTGAAAATATACACTAACCTCTGATGCTGATTTATGAGTAGACCAACAGACATCACAGCATCGGCCGACAGCAACATGGGGCAGCATCCTCATAACCGGCCCATAGTCATCTCACCCGCCTTCCGTTTCCTGAAGCGTAGCTTCGACATCGTTTTCAGCCTTATCGGTATGGTCGTAGGCTCACCCCTGTTCCTGGTGGTATTCCTGGCCATCAAACTCGAAGACGGCAAGACCGCCATATTCCGTCAGGAGCGCCTGGGATACGGAGGCAGGCCGTTCATTATGTACAAGTTCCGCTCCATGGAGATAACAGCCGAGTCCGATGACCGCCCCACCCTGTGCAGCGGCCACAAGGACAAGAGGCTCACTCGCGTGGGGGCATTACTGCGCAAACACCATCTGGACGAATTGCCACAGCTATGGAACGTCATCCGGGGAGATATGAGCCTCGTGGGCTACCGTCCTGAACGGCGCTTTTTCATCGAGCGCATCATGACCATCAACCCCGACTATAGGCTCCTCTACCACATGCGTCCCGGCCTCTTCTCCACCGCCACGCTCTACAACGGCTACACCGACACCATGGAAAAGATGCTGGAACGTCTGAACATGGACCTGGAATACCTCTACCACCACTCGCTGTGGATCGACATGAAAATTATCTTCGTCACCATGTTCTCCATCCTCTCGGGTAAGACGTTCTGACGTCCCCTTCACGCACCATCTACACACATGACAGATAAGCACCAATACATACCCGCACCCAAAACACACCTCAAGCTGCATCGGATAGGGCGCAAGTACATGCTTGTGGAGACACCGGAGGGCTGTGCCAACCTTACCAACGTGTACAGCATGAACGAGACCGCGGCATGGCTGTGGCAGAAGATCTGCAATGGCGAGAAGCACACTGCCGAGAAGCTGGCCCATGGGCTATGCCAAGAATACAAGGTGGACCCGGACCGTGCCCTCCACGATGTGGAGCACCAGTTGGAGACATGGAAAATGATGGGACTGTTGTCCTGAACCGCACGTTAACAGGTTCACCGTCCCGGTGCACACAGACAAGGGACGATAACCACTCGTGCGGCCTCATTCCGCACATGCCACTATGACATTATCCAGAGAACATACTGCTCTGTTCGCACTCCTGCGTGCCGGACTGTGGGAAAAGGAGCCCGACGACCTCTCGGCGTTTCCCCTCACCGACACCCAGTGGTGGGAGGTCTACCGCATGGCCGTGCGCCAGACGGTGGTGGGCATCGTATGGCGTGGCCTGCATCATCTGCCCGATCCTCTGTTGCCCGGCGATGCCATGATGATACGCTGGGTGGCCAAGGCCGACAGCATTGAGCGCCGGAGCAGGCAGATGAATGCCGTCACACTCAGACTGCTGCGTCTGATGGAGGAGAACGGCCTGCACCCCATACTGCTCAAGGGACAGTCAGTGGCCACACTCTACGAACATCCGCTGATGCGCCAATGCGGTGACATAGACCTATATTTCCCCTCCAAGGATGAGGAACTACGTGCCGCACGCCTGATGGAGAGCCAAGCATGCACTATGGAGCAACGCCCCGACGGCAGCCGCTGCTACAGTTGGCAGGGCGTGGAAGTAGAACACCACTCACATCTCTTCGATCTCCACACCCCCTGGCTCCATGGTTACCTTTCCTCCCTGATACGTCAACACGGCTTTACCAACCAGTCTCTCAGCCATCAGCCGGCCGACACCGCCTCCGTTCCCGCTCCACTGCTCTGCCTCCTGCTACTGGACGCACACATGCTCAAGCACCTGATGGGCAACGGCCTCGGCCTGCGCCAGTTCTGCGACATGGCACGAGCCTACCACACACTGCGCGGCAACTACTCTCCCACCGAACTGGAGGCCGTCTACCGACGCACCGGCCTGCTAAAGTGGAACCTGCAGCTCCATGCCTTTCTCGTAAGTCACCTCGGTCTGTCTCCGCACGACCTTCCCTACGCCTGCACAGAGAACACAGCCTCGCCCCGTCTATTGCACATAATACTCGATGGAGGCAACTTCGGCCAATACCGCGAAAGCGGAGGCAAGGTCTTCCACTCCGGATGGGAACGCAAACTGTGGACGTTCTTCTCCTTCTGGAAACACCGCGACTTCTCCTACGCCTATGCACCTGCAGAGGCATTCTGGACATCAATCAAACTCATGATAGGCAACCTGCAATGATCCGCGAGCACTACTTCTGCGTGGCCACTCTGCCCTTCTCCGTCGCCCTGCCCTACGGACTGGACGTGAAGGTGTTACTGCCCTCTTTCCGCCCGTTTCATCGCACTGTGTGCACAGATGATGCACTTATCTTCCGTCTCACTGCCACCACACAGTCCTTCGCCGATGATCGCCGTGGGGCAGAACTGCTGGACGACTTCCACAGCGACATGGGGCACGTCTCCTTGCTGCGCACCGGCCCCACCTATCACATAGACATCGACTACCGCCACACCGGCATAGTCCACACCATGACAGTGGACAGCACCTTCTCCCGTGCCACGGCATACCTGCGTCCCGCAGATCCCTGCCTGGGTGCCATCCTCTCCTCCATGATCCGCATACTGTATGCCCAGACCATACTGAGGCACGGCGGCATCTCCATCCATGCCTCGTGTGTATCCATGGAAGACCGCGGCTACCTATTCCTGGGCAAAAGCGGAACCGGCAAGAGCACTCACGCCCATCAGTGGATGGAGGCCTTTCCCGGCTGCACTCTGCTGAACGACGACAATCCCGTCCTGCGCCTCACGGGCGACAGAACGGTCATGGTATATGGCACTCCCTGGAGCGGCAAGACGCCCTGCTACCGCAACGTCTCCTGCCCCGTCTCCGGCATCATACGCCTGCAACAGTCTCCGAAAAATCATTTCCATCCCCTCGATGGTCCCGAAGCCTTTGCCGCCCTACTGCCCTCATGTTCCGCCATACGTCAGGACAGTGCCCTGCAGGAAGCCCTCCACACCACCCTCATCCACATCACAGAACAGGTCCGCATCGGCCGGATGCAGTGCCGCCCAGACACCGAAGCGGCACATCTCTGCCTCCATGGTCTCCTCTCCATGGAGGACGACACCCACCACCAAGGCGACCGACCCACATCTCCACCGGGCATAAACTTCACGTCCACCGGTATCACAGCACTATAATATAATGGCAAACTGTCCGCCCCCACGGCACACGCCACCCCACACTTTATACAACAACATTACTTCAGGATATTTAACTTGACATCATACACTACACAAATGAAAACGAAACATCTCTACCCGGCTCTGCTCCTGGCAATCCTTACCTCATGCAGCTCGCCGGAAAAGTTTGTCTACCTCCAGGACATGGAACCCGGCCATGGCTACCGTAGCGAAGTCAAATACGAGGCCGTAGTACATGCCAACGACCGTCTGGACATCACCGTCAGCAGCAAGAATCCCGAACTGGCCATACCCTTCAATGCCAACAACGGCTCCTTCCAGGTGGCCTCCGACGGCACCGTCAGCGAACACGCCACCACCCGACGCGGATACCGCGTAGACGTGGATGGCAACATAGACTTTCCCATCTTGGGAAAACTGCACGTAGAGGGACTGAGGGTGAGCGAAGTCACCACCATGATACGCAACCGCATCATCGAGGGACAATACATCAAGGAGCCACTCGTATCCCTGGAGTTCCTCAACTTCAAGTACTCTGTCCTGGGAGGCGTGGGGCATGCCGGCAGCTTCTCTTCCGAGGACGGACGCGTCACCATTCTCGATGCCATAGCCCAGGCAGGCGACATAGCCCCGCGCGGACGTGTCAACCGTGTCACCGTCATACGCGAGGAAGACGGTGAGCGCGTGGCCTACACCCACGACCTCCGCAGCAAAGAACTCTTCAACTCGCCCTGCTTCTACTTGCAGCAGAACGACGTCGTCTACGTGGAACCACGCTACCGCAAGCAGGACCGCGAGGATTCCACATGGAAGTACGTCACCGGTGCCCTCACCCTCATCACCGCCATTTGCTCCATCATCTGGGCCACCAAGTAGCCAACCACACATCCCTGCACATATATGCAAAACGACAATCAAACCGACAACCGCGCAGAACAGGGCATCAACATCCTGGATCTCCTCACCTACATGCTCTCCAAGTGGAAGTGGTTCGTGCTCTCCATCGTCTTCTTCGGAGGACTGGCATGGTATCACTACGCCACATCGCCTCTGATCTTCTTCCGTTCCGTCACGGTCATCATCAAGGATCCGTCCAACAAGACCTCAACGGCAGGCTTCGACCGCTACGACAACTACATCAACAAGGTCAACGTAGCCAATGAGATACTGCAATTCCGCTCCAAGCGTCTCATGCGCGAGGTGGTGCAGCGCCTCCACGCCGACGTGGACTACCGTATGGAGAAGGGGCTGCGCACACAAGAGCTCTACAACCAGTCTCCTGTGACCGTCTCCTTTCTGGACGTCATGCCCGAGCGATACATCTCGTTCGTGATCACCCCAAAGAACGAGACCACAATAAGCCTCACCGATATCAAAGGGCTGCCCGGTGCCCGGGAAACCTATGACCTGCACCTTGGCGACACACTGACCATAGGCAGCGAACACATCCTCGTCACAGGCACCTCCTACTGGGGCAAGACATGGATGGATCGCGACATACACATCGTCAAGAACCCGCTGAACGCCGTGGCCGGATACATCCAGGGCAACATGGGCATCAGGCAGGAGGAGGACGAATCGTCCATATTGGTACTCTCGCTCAAAGACAGCTCGCCGCAGCGTGCCGAGGACATTCTCAACACCCTGATCAACATATACAACGAGGAAGCCCTCAACGACAAGAACCAGGTGGCCGTCAACACGTCGCAGTTCATCAACGAACGCCTCCTCATCATAGAGCGTGAGCTGGGTGGTGTGGAGACCGAGTTGGAAAGCTTCAAGCAGAGCAATCAGGTCATGGACATCAGTTCGTTGGCCGGACGCTACATGGGCGAGGCACAGACACACAGCGCCGAGGCCATGGAACAGGAAACACAGCTCAAGCTGGCACAGTTCATCAAGGAATACCTCATCGACCCCACCAAAAGCCGCGACCTCATCCCCTCCGGTACCGGCATCAGCGACGGGGCGGTAGAGAGCCAGATCAGCCAATACAACGCACTGAAACTCAAGCGTGACAAACTCATAGAGGACAGCAGCATGAACAATCCCGTAGTGGAGGAGCTGAACAACACCATACATGCCCTACGCCAGAACATCATACGTGCCGTGGACAACATGATCACCGGCATCAACATGAAGCGCAACGATGCACGTCTACGCGAGGAACAGGCACAGGCACACTTCACCACCGTACCCACCAAGGAACGACGCATGCTCTCCATCGAGCGACAGCAGAAAATCAAGGAGACCCTCTACCTCTTCCTGCTCAACCGTCGCGAGGAGAACGCACTCTCCCAGGCTATGGCCGACAACAACGCACGCACCATTGATAGCGTGGACGGCCCCGCGGGGCCCATTTCTCCAGTGCGCAACCGCATACTGCTCTTTGGTCTGCTCATAGGGGTGGCCGTGCCGGGCGTGGCATTTCTCATGATCATGTTCATGGACACACGCGTCCGCAGCCGCAAGGACCTGAAGGGTATCGTCAGCATACCATTCCTCGGCGAGATACCTCTGGACAAGGATACCGCCAAGGAAGGAGCAAACCATGCACACGAGGAGGGCATGCTGTCTGAGAGCTTCCGCATCCTGCGCACCAACATGTCCTTCATGGCCAAGAAGGGGCAGCCCATGCAGGTCATCACCTTCACGTCCTTCAACGAGGGAGCTGGCAAGACCTTCATATCGCGCAATCTGGCCATGAGTCTCGTCCTCACCAAGAAACGCGTCATACTCGTGGATTTGGACATACGCAAGGGCACCATGAGCCGACACTTCGGCAAGCACCCCTTGGGCATCACCGACTATCTGGCCGACGACAACATCACACCCGATGAAATCATACACAGTACCGGAGAGGAAGGCAACCTCGACATCATCTCCTCGGGCACCGTGGCACCCAACCCAGCCGAGCTGCTCATGGATCAACGCCTGGACACACTGATAGATACCCTGCGCCAGCGCTACGACTACATCATTGTGGACAACGTGCCCGTGGGCATCGTGGCCGACGCCACCATCAGCAACCGCATCTCCGACCTCACCATCTTCGTGGCACGTGCCGGCCGGATGGATCGACGCCAACTGCCGGACATGGAAGAACTGTACCGCGAGGGCAAACTCCGCAACATGTCACTCCTGCTCAACGGAGTCAACCCACATCGCCACGGATATGGATATGGGTACGGTTATGGATATGGTCATAGCTACGGTAAAAAGAAGCAGAAGTAGCTATCAATACACCGACGCATTAACTATCTAAACACATACACTATGAACAACGACCAAGAGAGCAAGAAGGACTATGAGTCCCCTCTCACCAAGAAAACCCAAGTGGAACTGGAGAACGGCATCTGCGTCACCTCCTGCGAACAGATAGAGGACAAGGTCAAGATGGAAGTGCAAGTCGACAACTGGAACTCCATCGACAATGATGTGACATTCAACTAACTATACTAACTTAGCCCAACGAATCAGACAATGAACAGACTATGCAGACACTGGCTCCCGCTGTTGCTGGGATGCCTGATATTTGCCTCATGCACCGAGGATGACCTCGTAGACCGTGTGGAAGAAGGACTGCCGATCACACTGAAACTATCCTTCTCCGTACGCAAGGACAAGGACATCCCTGTCACACGCGCCACGGCCGAAATAGAGTCCAACATCTATGAGTTGGCTCTCTTCTTCTACAAGGACAACGGCACCAAGCCCATCATCAAGCACTTTACAAACCTGCAGGCCCCAACGATCGATGCAAAGGGCAACTATATCTACGAGATAGAACTCGACCCACAGAACGATGCAGAAATAGAAGGACTGACCAGCGGACAATACTACCTCTATGCCACGGCCAACTGGGACAATGCCTTCATGAACCTGCACGAGGACGAGGCTCTGCTGGAGAACGGCATCTCCTTTGAGAACTTCAAGAAGCATGTCGTGACCCGCAAACTGGGCAACAACAACCTCGACCTGATGGTGCGCTCCCCGATGAGTGGCAAGTTCGGCAAATGGACCGGCGACGGTAGCATCATTCTGGAGCCGGGCGAGAACAACTTCACCGGCAAGGGCGAAGACTATCGCATACACCTGCGCCGATTGATGGCCAAGATACAGCTCAACATCTCCACAGGCTCCGACGATGTCAAGTTCACACCCGAGAGCTACAGCATCTACAACTTCTCCTGCTCGTCCACCCTGTTCGAACGCATGGGATGGGACAATGACGACACAGGCACCAAGCCCACCGGCCTGGACTATGCGGGAGAAGGAGTGTTCGACCAATTCGAGAACCTCAGGTTCATCGACGGCAGCAACGGCAGCATCCTCTTCTATATGCCCGAGAATGTGCAGAAGATCACCGGAGAGACCTACAACAAGTTCATGGCCTCCGAAAATCCACAGGCTATGCGCGAAAAGCGCAAGAATCCTGACGATACGGAAGAGAACCGCCCATTTGAATACGCTCCGGAGCACAGCACCTACGTAGTCATCAAGGGATACTACGAAGGACCCATCAGCGAGAAGGATCCTCAGAAGGTGAGAGGCGACGTCACCTACACCATACAGCTGGGCGACTTCAATCCCACACGTGGTGGAGTGGACAACTTCACTCTGCGACGCAACACGGCATACACCTACAACGTCAAGATCAACGGTGTAAGCAGCATCACCAAGGAGTCGTGGGCCGAGAACTTCGACGAAGAAGAGCGCCCCGGTGCCGAGGGCGACCTGATAGCGGAGACCGAGGGATCCGTCATCGTCCCCTTGGACGCACACTACGAAAAGGTGCAGCTGCGCATCCGGAAGAGCATAATCGAGAACCCCGTCTTCTTCGTCAATACCCCGTTCTGCAATACAGAGAAGGTAAGCAAGTATGGCATAGACCCCGTACAGTTGGGTAACGAAGCCGATGTACCCGACGACTCCAAAGACTACAAGTGGGTACACTTCTCCAAGCCCGATGACGCAAAGACCTTTGGCAAATACAACAAAGGAGTGGGGCTGGGCACGGTATTCGACCTGCTACGGGAACTCAATGACATACAGCAAAACGGCAAAACCGAGACGGCCCACTGCAGAGTGATAGACGGATACATCTACACCACGGCCTACGTGGATGAGAACTTCTACTCCAAGAACCCCATCGATGGCAGCGGCGTGTCCCTGTCCGACTTCATCGACAAGCCCAACCGCTCGCTGCTCATCTGCACCACCAAGGAGATCAGCGTAGACGGCAAGAGCACATACGTCACCAAGAACATCATCTCCCTCTCCCAGTGCGCCATACATACCATCTACCCCATTGACGACAGCAACATCAGCGACCCGACATACAATCCCTTCGGTATCGAGAAGATCAACGAATGGCCGGACATGCAGCGCGGAACCACCACGGTGGACAACGACCTGACGCTCGAAGAGGGCTGGGCCAACACACAGAAACTCATCGGTACCATGAGCGGTGACTACACAAGCGCCGTAGGCTACATGTTCCCCGACAACTCCTCCATATCGCCCACATTCACCACCGGCGACGTAAAGCACGTGCCGTATGTCGCCGCCATGTCCCGCAACCGCGACGTAGATGATAACGGCATCATCGATGACAGCGAGCTGAAATGGTATATCCCTGCCCGCAACCAGTGTGTGACACTGTGGATGGGCAACCGCGACCTGGGTGAATATCGTCCCTACGATGCAGACGATCTGAGCACGACCCAAAACGTAGAGGGGCCAGAAGGCCTCATACACACCAGCTCCAAGGGCCAGTCCAAGGTATGGTGGGCCATCGAAGGTGCTTCGTTCGGCAACCAGGACGGCAGCTACGACATGCGATGCATACGTAATCTGAACGAGAACCACTATAAAAGTACTCCAAGCCAGTTCTCAAAGTGTACGGGCAATATCATCGAGATACAGGGACTGAGCGACAAAAGCATACGTAACACCAATATGGAAGGTGAATATGCACCATTTCACAAGGAGCGTGAGTTGAACAACCGTGTAGCCCGTAAGTTCGAGGTGGCACAGAACGACCTCACCATTTACGAAGGAGGATCTGCCGGTGACACCTACACTCCGGATGTCGTGATTGACAACGATGACTGTGACAACTCAAGAACTCAAGGGCAGACAAGATACTACATACATACCGTAACTGTAAGCATAGCCAGAGTGGACGGCCGCAAATACTATGCCAACAGTTCTAACTCACTGATTGGAGCTACCGAAATAACCGGCAACACATATACCGGGACAGTGACCGCCCAGGGAGGAAAGACCATCAATCTAAACTACAAGACCACTTCCTTTCTCTATATCCTCGCTGATAACGGCAACTATGTGGAAATAGGCTCTGAGAAAGACGGCAATAAAAACTCCAAGGCCAATATCAACGGCGCCACCGTATTGGACTCCAACAAACCCGTTGCAGCCAAAACCAGAAGCACATTTACTTTGGAGGAGATAAAAGCCCTCACCAATCTTGCCGCAGCCAACTACTCGCAAGAGGCCGACAAAAGTGATCTGGGACAATGGCGTGTACCCAACCAGCGCGAATTGTCTCTGATCATGAGCTACGTAAGCATAGGCACCATAAGCAGCAGTTCTTTCAGCGATGCGAGCTATGCCTGCAGCACCTTCTACACGGCACAGCAATCCGGGAAGTCAGCCCCGTTCCACGTCAACAACATTACCGGTGATGCCTACATAACCCTGGGTACCACAGCTTCATACAGGATACGCCCCGTACGAGATGTGAAATGATTTTGCAATACGATCAACACAACAAGACTAACACATAAGAACATGACAAAGAAAATCATTACGAGCACCTTGTGCTCTTTGGCACTATGCTCAGCCTTCGCACAGACCAATGTCACGGTGGAAGAGAAGGTGGAGTACAGCACGGACAAGTACAAGGTGGAGACAAACCACTTCTGGAACAACTGGTTCGTAAGCGTGGGAGCAGGCGGACAGGTCTATTTCGGCGACCATGACAGGCAATGCAGCTTTGGAGACCGTATCGCCCCCGCACTGGACGTGGCTGTGGGCAAATGGTTCACACCCGGCATTGGCGTGCGCCTGGGCTATAGCGGCCTGCAGCAACGCGGCGCCACACAGACGTGGGACAATCCCAACGGCGGTGTACACAATACAGGCACACCGTTACAAGGCAAGTATACGCACGATTACGGTTACCTCTGCAAGCAGAAATTCAACATGGGCAATCTGCATGCCGACGTGATGTTCAACGTGCTGAACCTCTTCGGCGGCTACAACGAAAAGCGCCGCTGGGACCTCAGCCCCTATGGCGGTGTAGGCTTCGCATGGGTCTACGACTCCCCGGTGGCCCATGAGGTCAGTGCCAACGTGGGCCTGCTCACATCATGGCATTTCTGCAAGGCTTTGGCCCTGAACCTGGACATACACGCCATGTTTGTCAACGACCGCTTCGACGGTGAGGGCGGCGGACGCTTCGGCGAGGGCAACCTCTCCGCCACTCTGGGCCTGAGCTATCACTTCAAGAACCGTGGATGGAACCGCAGCAAGACCGTCTACCGCTACGAGAAGGTGGACCTGGAGGCCATGAACCGTCAGCTGCAGACCATCAGCGAGGAGAACGAGCGCATGAAGAAGCTTCTGGCCGATGGCAACCGTCAGGGTGCCCAGACCATAGTGAAGAAAATTGCCGCCGGCAACCTCGTCACCTTCAAGATCAACAAGTCCAAGCTCAGCAACGAGGCCCGTGCCAACCTTGGCCTCCTGGCCGAGGTCATCAAGCAGGGTGACCCCGAGACTGTGTACACCATCACGGGCTATGCCGATGCCGGCACCGGCAACACGGTCATCAACCAGCGCCTAAGCAAGGAACGTGCCGAGGCCGTATACCAGTGCCTCATCAATGAATTCGGCGTCTCCAAGTCCCAGCTCCGCATCGACTACAAGGGTGGTGTGGGCAACATGTTCTACAACGACCCGCGCCTGAGCCGGGCCGTCATCACCCGAGGAGAATAAGAATCCTTAGGAGGGTGTGTCAAAACAGGCACATCCTCCCCCCCCACCACTCTCACCACATGTAGTAGGACATCGTCCCTCCCTCCCATTACTATGCACCGGAACGGTGCACCTACTATCCTCACAACACCATCCGGCCCGACGTTCTTGCTCCAACACAGCATTCCGTCGGGCCGGATGGTGTCTGTAAGGATTACCTCCATGAAATTATGCCTGACGGCATGTTCGACGATTTGCGAATATCAAAATAAATAGGTAACTTTGCACACAGAAACACTACCGACATGTATATAGAATACGACCAGGAGGAATACCTGTGGGAACTCTATACGAAGGGAAAGACAAGCGACAAGAAACATCGTTACCAACCGGAAGTGATAAGAGGGTATCAGAAAGCCGTCTTTGTGCTATCATCGGCAAAACGCATTGAGGATTTATTTCTTAACCACTCCCTGAATTACGAAGCCCTGCAGGGCGATAAAAAAGGAATTTCGTCTGTTAGGATAAACAAGAAGTACCGCCTCGAGTTCACTGTCAAAGAGATTAAACACGAGCAAATAATAACCTGCTGCCGTCTGCTGGACATCAGCAACCACTACAAATGATTTGCCATATGGAAAGAAGAATGTATGCACCACATGAGTTGCAACCGTCCATGCCAATACATCCGGGCGAAATACTGAAGGATGAGCTGGAAGCGCGCAACATGTCGCAAAGAAAATTTGCAAGCCTCATAGGAGTGTCCTACTCGGTGCTCAATGAAATTATAAACGGCAAACGACCGGTAACCACAGAATATGCCTTAAAGATAGAGGCAGCGACAGATATTCCTGCCTACATCTGGATAGACATGCAGGCACGCTACAATATGCAAACAGCGCGTAACGACAGGAAGTTATCAGCGATTTTGGATAATATACGCAAGGCTGTGGCCGTATTATAAAGGACATCTCCGCAAATAACTCCAATTTGCATTTCGTCACATCCTCTGTATCAACTGCACTTCAACCACGCACCATATAGTGCACCTACTGTCCATCCGGCCCGACATCATGCCAACAACACTGATATCGAGCCGGATGGCTTTTGCATCAAATTAGCCATGAGATACAATAATAGATGTATCTTTGTACACTTTAGCTGACACGCCTACACATCCCGCTATTAGCACCACAGGCGCGACCCATGGCTGTCAGCGTTCAACAAGAGCCATTTAGCCATACATCCTGTGGCACACAGCCATGCACCCCCGCAGGAGAGCGGCCGTCCCTCCCCCCTCGTCATCGCGACGACAGTGCACTGCTGCCACTGCCCCGGGGATTTGCTCCCGTGGAGGCAGCTGCGAATAAATGGGTTTATGGGAGCGGAAGAACGTGAAGATGCGGCGGCAAGAACCGGTTCTTGCAAATGTATAAACCGGTTCTTGCCGGCCGATATCCATGGGACGACATACAAAAGACCGCCCCTCGACCATCTGTGAGACAGCGAGGGGCGGAGGTATATGTGCCTATCTTCTTTATCGGAGATTAGAGCTTGGGACCTGCGGCAACGAGAGCCTTACCAGCCTCGTTGGTGGTGTACTTGTTGAAGTTCTTGATGAAGCGAGATGCCAGATCCTTGGCCTTCTCTTCCCACTCGGCAGCGTTTGCGTAGGTGTCGCGGGGATCGAGGATGGCGGGATTAACGTTGGGCAGGGAGGTGGGAACCTCGAAGTCGAACATAGGTATCTTCTTGGTCTCGGCCTTCAGGATGCTGCCATCGAGGATGGCGTCGATGATGCCACGGGTGTCGGGTATGGAGATACGCTTGCCTGTGCCGTTCCAACCAGTGTTGACGAGGTAAGCCTTGGCACCGGACTTCTTCATCTTCTTCACGAGCTCCTCGGCGTACTTGGTGGGGTGCAACTCCAGGAATGCCTGGCCGAAGCAAGCTGAGAAAGTGGGAGTGGGCTCGGTGATGCCGCGCTCTGTACCTGCCAACTTTGCGGTGAAGCCGCTCAGGAAGTAGTACTGGCACTGCTCGGGGGTCAGGATAGACACGGGAGGCAGCACGCCGAATGCGTCAGCAGAGAGGAAGATTACGTTCTTGGCTGCTGGAGCAGAGCTTCCGGGCTGAATGTTGTTGATGTGATGGATGGGGTAAGATACGCGGGTGTTCTCTGTAGCGCTCTTGTCGTTGAAGTCGATCTTGCCGTCCTCGGAAACGATGACGTTCTCCAGCAGGGCGTTACGCTTGATGGCACCGTAGATGTCGGGCTCGTGCTCCTTGGAGAGGCCGATAACCTTGGCATAGCAGCCGCCCTCGAAGTTGAAGACGCCGTTGTCGTCCCATCCGTGCTCGTCGTCACCGATAAGGCGACGCTTGGGATCTGTAGACAGGGTGGTCTTGCCGGTGCCGGAGAGACCGAAGAAGATGGCGGTGTTCTCGCCGTTCATGTCGCAGTTGGCAGAGCAGTGCATGCTGGCGATGCCCTTGAGGGGGAGGTAGTAGTTCATCATGGAGAACATGCCCTTCTTCATCTCGCCACCGTACCATGTGTTGATGATAACCTGCTCGCGGCTGGTGATGTTGAAAGCTACGCAAGTCTCGGAGTTGATGCCGAGTTCCTTCCAGTTCTCCACCTTGGCCTTAGAGGCGTTGTACACCACGAAGTTGGGCTCGAAGTTGGCCAGCTCCTCAGCGGTGGGACGGATGAACATGTTGGTCACGAAGTGAGCCTGCCATGCCACCTCCATGATGAAGCGGACAGCCATGCGGGTGTCGGCGTTGGCACCGCAGAAGCAGTCTACTACGTAGAGCTCCTTGTTGCACAATTCCTTCTTGGCGATTTCCTTAACGGTAGCCCAGGTTTCCTCGCTCATGGGCTTGTTGTCGTTCTTGTAGTCGTCGGAGGTCCACCATACGGTATCCTTGGAGTTCTCGTCCATGACAATGAACTTATCCTTAGGAGAACGGCCGGTGTATACGCCGGTCATTACGTTCACGGCGTCGAGCTCGGTGTTCTGACCCTTCTCATAACCTTCGAGACCAGCCTTGGTCTCCTCGGCATACAACTGCTCATAAGAGGGGTTGTGTGCAATCACGGTAGAACCTGTGATGCCATACTGTGTCAAATCTAATGTTGCCATTGTATTATAAAATTTAGATGTTTTAGTGTGTCCTTGTTCCTATCTCGGTGCAAAGGTAGTCATTTCTCCGGAGAGACTATCTATGCATATAGTACTATCTTCACTAAAAAGCATGTTTTGCTATCTTAACTTTGCAACGATAGCCTCCTTTTGTTCCTGCGTCACTTTGTTGTTGTCCACAATGAAGTCCACGAAGCGTACCGGATCGTCGCTGAAATAATCCTGCTGCATCTTCTCCAACACTCTGCGGCAATACTGCTCTTTTGTTATCAAAGGAGTATAGTACTGCATTGCGCCAACGCGCTCCACCTTACAGAACCCTTTGTGCACAAGTATCTTCATAAATGTGGCCGTCGTAGTGTATGCCGGCTTGGGGTCCTCAAAGCCTTCCTGTATGTCGCGCACGAAACCGCCCTTGGTTGGCAAGTTCCACAAGTTCAACATACACTGAAGCTCTGATCTGGTCATAAATCTTTTGTCTCTCATAGCCATTTATTTAATTATAATGTGTCATTATCACACTTTTGGGATTACAAAGTTAGCACTTACCCGAATACATAGAACTACTACGTTAATAATTATGCGTACCCCCCCCCCCAGAATTAAATATAATTCACATATTTCCGTGAGGCAAGGAGCATCACCTTCTTTGAGCCTTCTCTTTTTCCCGCTCTTTGTTGCGTTCGCGCGGCGTTTTTCCTTTATCCGCTTTCTGCTTGATCAGTTCGCGCGGTTTCTGTTCCAGGACCGGTATGCCATACACGTCCCAGGCTTGTTCCACATCCCATCCGGCACGGACGTTCATGGGCTTGGGGAAGTAGAACACCGGCTCGGGCTGTGTGCCGCTGTCGTATTCGCCGGTGTCCCAAAGGCCGTTGCCGTTGCGGTCCACGAAGCATCGCATATAGTAGATGTCGGGGCGCAGAAAATAGAACTCTGTCACGCCGGAGGCCGATGCGCGCTGCTGGGTGACGACATTGTCGGAACGACTGAGCAGTTGCACCACAACGGCGGTATCGGGGGTGAGCAGGTTTACAATGAGGGTGCCGTATTCGCCGAGGGCACGCACCCGCAGGTCGGCCTTGGACTTCTTGTTGATATGCCCCATCACGCCGGTTATCGCCATGGAGTCCACCAGGACGCTGTACTTGAGTTCCGGCTGCCATTCGGCATACAATGTATAGGACTTGGCATCGTTGGGCGTAGGCATTAGCAGGAACGGCTCGGGATAGAGGTTGGAGTCGCGCTGCAGATAGAGATGCACTTTCGCCGTATCAATGGCACTGATAGGTTCGTTCACCTTGATGAGGATATTCTTGTTGGGGTCCAAGGCTCCAGTGGGCGTTATCCTGATGTCCAGGAAGTCCACCTCGTAAGGATTGTTTTCCGGCGGCAGCGGGGTCTTGCTACGCTTTGCGCGCTTCTCGCGGTCCTTGACCCAAGCATCAATCTTCTTTTGCTTCTCCGCCTTAAGTTTCTGCCAACCGTTGCGGGCTACCAGAGGAGGGAGCGTGTCGGTTTTCCATGCCAGCTGTCCGGTGGAGTCGGTATCCAGGAAGGTGAGAATCATCTCCAGGGTATCGGTGGTGTGGGTGAAGGCAGTATCGGTAATCCAGTAGGTGATCGTGTCGTTCTTGGCAGAAGGCTCGGTCACCAGGCACGATGCGTCGAAATTCAGCCCCCTGATCACGGGGAGGGTGTCCACCGGAGCGGTAAAGTAGAGGCGAAACCAGTCGGGCTCTGTACGCTCGGTCTTCAGCAGGTGCAGATCCTGCTTGGCTTCCAGAAAGGACCTCAGCACGATGTCGTCGGGATAGTAGTGAGTGTAGGGTACCACCCGTATTGAGTCGTAGTAGATGGTATCCCTCCAGCAGGTGTCCATGCGCAGGTCGGGACGCGACGAGGGCACGTAAATGGTTGTGTCGAATGCCAATGCCTCGGATCTTTGGCCGAAACGATAGTCGTTGTCCATGTCGTTCAAGGCAAAGATGCGGTATTGTCCGGGAGCAATACCTTTGATGGAGAAATGACCGCGGCTGTTGGTGCGTGCCACACGCAGGAAGGGTGCAGTACGGAAAAGGCTGTCGTCGTAGGCACTGTCGGCACGGTGCAGTCCAACGAGAACGCCCTTGACTGGCTCCAGATTCTCGGCAGCCAGCACATGACCGGACATCTCCATGGTGTCTATCACGGGACCGGTGCTGAAACTGTAGGTATAGAAGCCCATGGGGTTGCCCTCGTTGTTATCCTCGATGGCATCGCTGAAGTCTATGGTGTATGTGGTGTTACTCTGGAGGGAATCGTATAGCGTCACCTTGATGCGCTTGCCGACGGCACGCACGTTGGCCGCCTCCAACTGTGGAGGAGATACCACCACCTTCTCGGTGACGTTGGTTATCTTCACGAACTCATCAAAGAGTATGCTTATACGCTTGGAGTTGACATTCACGGCCTTGTCCGCCGGGGTGGCGCCCAAGACCTGTGGCGGCTCTTCGTCATAGCGGCCGCCATCCGGACTGCCGATGCTGGCACATGACACTACAGTAAGCAACGTGGTGAGGAGCACCAGGAAAAGTATTGTGAGTCTACGCATTATATAGGGTAAGAGGGGGAGGTGTAGTTAGAGGAGGGCGGGCGGGAATTCTGCCGTACTATTGGTTGAACACGAGCATCTCCTCAATGTGCACCCTGTTGTTGGAGAGGCGTGGAATCTTGTGCTGGCCGCCCAACTTGCCCTTTGATGCCAGCCAATCGTGGAAGAGTCCCTTGCGTGCCACCAGCAACTCCAGAGGCTGGAGGGTGATGTCCTTGTAACGCTTGGCCTCATAGTCCGAATTGACCTGCTGCAGGGTCTCGTCCAGGATGCGTGCAAACTCCGCCGTGTCGGCGGGGGCTTTTGCGAACTCCACCAACCACTGGTGCCTGCATTTTCCGGCCCCATCCATGAAGACTGGAGCGGCCGTGTATTCCAGCACCTGGGCTCCGGTCCTGCGGCATGCCTCGGCCAGCCCCACCTCAGCATTGTCCACTATCAGTTCCTCGCCAAAGGCATTGATAAAGAACTTGGTGCGTCCGGTGATGACAAATTTGTATGGGTCTCGGCTTGTAAATCTCACCGTATCACCTATCATGTATCGCCACAGTCCGCTGGAAGTACTTATGACCATGGCATAGTTCTTGCCTGTCTCCACACCCCACAACGGAACCACCTTAGGAGCGGGACTCTCTATCTCGTCCATGGGAATGAACTCATAGAACACGCCGTAGTCCAGCATCAGGCTCATGGCCGGGTCCGTGGGGTCGTCCTGCAGGCCGAAGAAGCCCTCGCTGGCGTTGTACGTCTCCATATAGTGCATCTTGTCCGATGGGATGAGTTGCCTGTACTGCTCGCGGTAAGGAGTGAAAGCCACGCCTCCATGGAAGAAGACCTCCAGATTGGGCCACACCTCGGTCAGATGGTCCTTGCCGGTGATTTCCAGCACGCGGTTCATCACCGACAGCATCCAAGATGGCACACCGCTGAGGTTGGTGACGTTCTGCCCTATGGCCTCGCGGGCTATCTTGTCGCGCTTCACTTCAAAGTCCGAAAGCAGGGCAATCTCCTTCCCGGGCACCCGAACCAAATTGACCAGCGGATTGATATTCTCTATGAGTATGGCACTGAGGTCTCCGACCAACGAATTCTTCCTGTTGTAGTTGGGAGCATGGCTACCACCCAATATCAGGGCCTTGCCGTCGAAAATGCGACTTTGTGGGTTGTTGCGCAAATACCATACCACGGCATCCCTGCCGCCGGCATAGTGCGTATCCTTCAGACCATCGCGACTGACGGGAATGAACTTGCTCTTGTCATTAGTAGTGCCGCTGGATTTGGCATACCAGCGCACCAGCCCGGGCCAGAGCACATTCGTCTCGCCCTGCCGCATACGGTCGATAGCATGTTTCAGATCCTCGTATGTGTTTATCGCACCTGAAGAGGCAAAATCTTCATAAGTGCGGACTGAAGCGAAACCATGTTCCCGGCCCCACTCCGTGGCCTCAGCCTTGTGCGTCAGGCGCCGAAGCACCTGCATCTGCAATTGTTCCGCCTGTGTCGCATATCTGTCCAGGACATTCCTGCGCAGGGCGAACAGAGGCTTTATTATCGGTGTTATTGCCATTAGCTACCTTATTATCGGCTACTGCCGCACGGTCTGCGGTACTTGCCTGTTCCAGTATCTTCTTCCTCAAGGTGCCTCCCTTGTTCAGCTTTGCCAAGGCTTCCTTGGCCGCCAACTGATGGCTCTCCTTCTTGCTGTATCCGATGCCGCGCCCACACTCTATGCCGGCCACGGTAACACGTGACAGGAAACGGGGCGAGGAGGTCTCCGTCTCACGACTTTCTTCCAACAGCTCAAACTCCGCCTGCACATGGTACTTCTGGCACCACTCCAGCAGTCGGCTCTTGAAGTTGGACTCCTTGTGCGCTATACCCTCCAGGTTAAGATACCTGCCCATTATACGCTTTCCCACAAACCACTTGCAATACTCGTAACCTCGGTCCAGGTACACTGCGCCCACGAGGGCCTCAAAGGCATTGCCTGCCATGTAGCTATTGTGAGTACGCCCCACCAGATTACTGTGTATCAAGTCGGTAAGTCCCATATCGTCGGCCAGTTTGCCAAGGGTTTCCCTTTGCACAACCCTGCTGCGCACGCTGGTCAGGAACCCTTCGCCCTTGCCGCAGAAACGGTTGTACAGAATATCCCCCACCACGGCATCGAGGATGGCATCCCCCAGGTACTCCAGCCGTTCGTTGTTCTGCAATCGCCTGCCGTCCTCCCTTTTTGCGGAAACACTCTTGTGCGTCAAGGCCTGCTGATACAACTCTATCTTCCTCGGATAGAAGCCCAAGATACCATAAAAAGAGCGATAAAGCTGCCTATCGCGTCTGAAAGGCAACCTTATCGCATCTATTATATTTCCTGCTTTCACAGTCGAGAAACATTCTTCCGCTCCAAAGCCGGCCGTCCCGGCCTCATCACCGGATCACACTTTTAGTCCAAGTACTTCTTGAATATAACGCACGCATTGTGACCACCGAACCCGAAGGTGTTGCTCAGGGCCGCACGTATCTCACGCTTCTGAGGCTTGCCGAAGGTGAAATTGAGATTGTAATCAATCTCGGGGTCATCATCGCCCTCCTCATGGTTGATGGTGGGGGGCACGATATCTTCCTTCACAGCCATAACGCTGGCCATGGCCTCGATGGCACCGGCAGCACCCAGCAGGTGGCCGGTCATAGACTTGGTGCTGCTGATGTTCAGCTTGTAGGCATGTTCGCCAAAAAGCGCCTTGATAGCCTTCACCTCGCTGATGTCGCCCACGGGGGTGCTGGTGCCGTGAACATTGATATAGTCTATATCCTCGGGATTCATACCGGCATCTTCCAAAGCATTCTGCATCACAAGGATAGCTCCAAGGCCCTCGGGGTGAGAAGCCGTGATGTGATGTGCATCGGCACTCATGCCTGCGCCTATCATCTCGGCATAAATCTTGGCACCACGGGCCTTGGCATGCTCCAGTTCCTCCAGGATGAGGCAGGCACTGCCTTCGGCTATAACGAAACCGTCGCGGGTGGCACTGAACGGGCGACTGGCAGTCTCGGGGCTGTCATTACGAGTACTCAGGGCATGCATGGAGGTGAAGCCTCCCACGCCAGCCGCCGTGATGGCTGCCTCGGCACCACCGCTGACGATGATGTTGGCCTTGCCCAAACGTATCAGGTTGAAAGCATCGGCCAAGGCATTGGTACTGCTGGCACATGCGCTGGAGGTAATATAGTTGGGGCCATGGAAACCATACTTGATGCTGATGTGACCGGCGCAGATGTCGGCGATCATCTTGGGCACAAAGAAGGGGTTGAACTTGGGGCCTACGGTATCAGCGGTCTTGGCATACGAGGAAACTTCCTCCTCATAAGTCTTCATGCCTCCGATGCCAACACCCATGATTACGCCTATGCGGTTCTTGTCCTCGGCCTCAACATCCATGCCACTATCCTCTACAGCCATCTGTGCGGCTGCCAGGGCAAACTGGCAATAGGGGTCCATCTTGCGGGCTTCCTTACGGTCGACATATTGGTTCACATCGAAGTTCTTTACCTCACAGGCAAACTGCGTCTTGAACTTCTCTGCGTTGAAATGTGTGATAGGAGCGGCACCACTCACGCCTGCCAGCATATTCTGCCAGGTCTCCTGGGCCGTATTGCCGATGGGCGTCACGGCACCCATTCCGGTAACTACAACTCTCTTCAGTTCCATATAAAAGGGAAATAGTTGCCATGTGGTTCAGCGCATACAAGGCACACGTACCACCAGGCAACTATTATAAGACTAAGTAGTGTAAGACTTAAGATTACTTCTTGTTGCTTTCGATGTAAGCGATAGCGTCTGCCACGGTAGAGATCTTCTCGGCCTTATCGTCGGGGATAGTAATGTCAAACGCCTTCTCAAACTCCATGATCAACTCAACGGTATCCAAAGAGTCGGCACCGAGATCGTTGGTAAAGCTTGCTGCAGGCACAACATCTGCCTCGTCAACACCCAACTTGTCTACAATAATCTCCTTTACTTTTGCTTCAATTTCAGACATATCAATCTTGTTTTTAATTATAGTATGCGCTCAAGGGGTTCCTTAGCGAGTGCAAAGTAAAGACATTTTATGAAATTGCGCAAGTAATTGGACGTATTTCTTAGCCAAAGTGCGCATTTTGCCACAATTTGTGCACCGTCAGGTGTCTTATTGCACAAGCAAGAGTGCCATACCACGAGACAACACACGATAGAAACAGAAGTACGGAGCCACGACACACATGCCGACACCTGCATGAAAATAAAGAAAAAAGCTCTTTTATTTTACATTACGGGGACATCTTTGTATCTTTGCAGCCGGAACAACAAAAGAAGAAGCAGATGACCAAAAGAACCTACACCTTATTTATTATTATCATGACGGCTCTGACCTGTATGGCACAGATGGCGGAGCCGGTACACTTCACCACCTCGCACAAAATAAACAGCAAGGGACAGCTGGAAATATACTTCGAAGGCACCATAGACGCCGGATGGCATGTGTACGGAGCCGACTTCCAGGACGGCGGGCCGCAACGCGCCACCATCACGCTGGAGCAACAGGACGGCGTACGTCCCGTGGGGAGCATCCGCACCAAGGGCGATGTGCACAGGGGCATGGACCCAATGTTCGGCATGGAAGTGGAGACGATAGAGAAGAAGGTGACATTCGTACAAACATACGACCTGACCGCCGGGCAATACGACATAGCAGGATACCTGACCTACGGGGCATGCAACGACCAGAACTGCATACCGCCCACCACCGTGGAGTTCAGTTTCAAGGGCGAGGCCACGATTGCCAAGACCCAGCCGGTCATCAAGGACGAGAATAAGGCTCCGGCCACACAAATCGCGCCAGTCATGAAGGAGGACACTATGGCTGTTGACTCCCAGACAACGGCCACGACTCCCCAGACCCCGACCGTTGCGGCACAGGCCGATAACGACCTGTGGGCACCTGTCACACACCTGTTGCAGTCCGATGACAATGTGACACAGTCCGATGCTTCGCTTTGGTGGATTTTCCTCATGGGCATGGCCGGAGGCCTGATAGCCCTGCTAACACCCTGTGTATGGCCCATCATACCGATGACCGTCAGCTTCTTCCTGAAACGCAGCAAGGACAGCCGTGGAAAGGGCATACGCGACGCCGTGACCTACGGCATCTCCATCATAGTCATATATGTGACGCTGGGCATGCTGGTAACCTTCTTCCTGGGAGCCAATGCGCTGAATGCCATGAGCACCAACGCCGTCTTCAACATCTTCTTCTTCCTCCTGCTGGTACTTTTCGGCCTAAGTTTCCTGGGAGGTTTTGAACTGACACTACCCTCCTCCTGGAGCAACGCCGTGGACTCCAAGGCTGAGAAGACCACCGGCCTGCTGAGTATCTTCCTGATGGCCTTCACCCTGACTCTGGTCAGCTTCTCTTGCACAGGTCCAATCATCGGTTTCCTGCTGGTGGAGGTAGGCACCAGTGGTTCCATCCTGGCTCCAGTCACCGGTATGCTTGGCTTTGCCATAGCTCTGGCGTTGCCCTTCACCCTGTTCGCCCTGTTCCCCACCATGCTCAAAAGCGCTCCGCGAAGCGGCAACTGGATGAACAGCATCAAGGTGATGCTGGGCTTCCTGGAACTGGCTTTCGCACTCAAGTTCCTTTCCGTGGCCGACCTGGCCTACGGATGGGGCATACTTGACCGCGAAGTCTTTCTATGCCTGTGGATCGTAATTTTCGCTATGGCAGGCCTGTACATGCTGAACATCATCCGTCTCCCCCACGACGAAGACGAGTATGACGAGGAGGGAAACATAGTCACGCGTCCCCGCACCGGCATCGTCCGCCTCTGTGCGGGCATGGCATCCCTGGCCTTTGCCCTGTACATGGTTCCCGGGCTGTGGGGTGCCCCCTGCAAGGCTGTCAGCGCCTTTGCCCCGCCAATGAACACCCAAGACTTCAACCTGAACAACAAGGAGGTCACCGCCCGTTTCGATGACTACGACATGGCCATGGCCTACGCCAAGGAGAAGGGTATGCCCGTGATGCTGGACTTCACCGGATACGGCTGTGTCAACTGTCGCAAGATGGAGGCTGCCGTATGGACCGACCCCGGCGTAGCCGAGCTCATCAACAACCGCTACATACTGGTCACCCTGCACGTGGACGACAAGACTCCCCTGCCCCAGCCCATCGTAGTGGACGAGAACGGTCAGAAGCGCAAACTCCGCACCGTAGGCGACCGATGGAGCTATCTGCAACGTCACAAGTTCGGCGCCAACGCCCAACCCTTCTACGTCCTGCTTAGTCCCGACGGCAAGCCCCTGGCCCCAAGCTACAGTTTCAACGAAGACGTGGCCGCATACACCCGCTGGCTGGAGAGCGGACTGAAGTAACATACTGACTACCCATCAAGACATCGCCATAGACCAAGCGACATGAAGGTTGGCTCTATGGCGATGCCTTTTTTATGGTTCATCCGACATTTGGAGTGACACTCAAAATCCCCGAAGAGCAAAAAAAATGAGTTCGAAGGCAGGACGTCGCAAGACACGTATTTCTGACTCTACTGGAGTCGGGGGCTTGACTCTATTGGACTCTCGCCCCTGACATCAGTAGACTCTCGTCCGCGTTTCTACTGGACTTTCGGGAGTCAGCGGATGCGCACAAACTTGCAACATCAAAACACAGCAAGGGGATGCTTCCCCGTATCGTGCGAAGGAACATCCCCTTGCTATTATCTATATGTATATAATATATTATATATTAAGGTATAGTCATCGAGATTTACAGAGCCAAGTCAGAACCAGCCTTGAACTTCACCACCTTCTTTGCCGGAATCTCCAAAACCTCACCGGTGCGGGGATTCTTTCCCGTACGTGCAGGACGCTCAGAAGGAACGAATGTGCCAAAACCTACGAGGGCAACCTTGTCACCGGCCTTCATTGCACCGGCAATGGCCGACATAGTTGCATTCAGAGCCTTTGCGGCATCTGCCTTAGACAACCCTGCCTCTGAGGCAATGGCGTTAATCAAATCTGTCTTGTTCATAATAATAGATGTTAAGTTGTTTTTGTTTCAATCTCTCACGTTCTCGATACAAATATATGTATTCTGCACTACACAGCCAAGTTTTGGCTCTAAAAAAAGCTAATAAAAAACAAAAAGTGAACATTAGCAAGCAATAAAGCGACATTTAGTGAGTAAAAAAGCGTAACTTCGCGCAAAATTACACAAAAAGACATTAAGCGACGACCATGAATCAACTGCCACCGGTAACAAAAAACCTACTTATCATCAACGTACTGTGCTATCTGGCCATGTTGGTGGCAGGACGCAACGGCATTGACCTGAACGACATGTTGGGATTGCATTTCTTCATGGCCGACAAGTTCATGCCCTACCAGTTGCTGACCTACATGTTCATGCATGGCAGCATGGAGCACATCTTCTTCAACATGTTTGCCGTATGGATGTTCGGCCGCATCATCGAACAGGTGCTCGGCAGCCGACGCTTTCTGATCTACTACCTGGCCTGCGGCATAGGCGCCGGAGTGATTCAGGAGTTGGTACAGTGGGCACACTACATCAGCATGGAGCACGTCGACGTTGCACGCCATGGCATGGAGCTGATCCACGGCAAGTACGTGATTGTACAGGGCATGGCCATGAGCATAGACATGTGGAACACCGTGGGAGCATCGGGCGCAGTGTATGGCATCCTGCTGGCTTTCGGCATGATATTCCCCAACGAACACATGTTCATATTCCCCCTGCCCATACCTATCAAGGCCAAACTGTTTGTCATCGGTTATGCCATAATAGAACTGCTTATGGCACGCAGCAACGACGGCGTGGCACACTATGCCCACCTCGGCGGCATGCTGGTAGGACTGATAATCCTGCTGATGTGGAAAGACAGCGGACATGGCGGCATGCTGGACAAAATCCGCGGATGGTTCAAACGTAAGCCACGTAACAACTTCCACGTCTACAGGAAGAACTGATGTTGCCTTGCACAGACAGATGGAAACCAATAATCTGAAATCCAAAGTACAACATGGAGCGCACATTATGCTCGTGGGCATATTGGCAGGCGCCAATCTGGTCACAATCCTGCTGATGTTGGCCTCCTGTCTGTCCACATACCTTCCACCGGCCATACACCCGAGACTGTCACAGGCCGGACTGCTGTTCCCCATCTTCCTGTTACTAAACATCGCCTTTATTGCCATTTGGCTGATTGTCTCATGGCGATGGACGCTGTTGCCGCTGTTGGGAATGGCGACATGCTGGAGCTACATACGGGACTACTGTCCGATAAATTTCAATAAGAAGCAGACGGGAGACTACATATCAGTACTGTCCTACAACGTGGCCGGACTGACCGCCGCACCAACCGAAGTCTTTGACGGATACAAGGCCGTAGATTACATCACAGCAAGCGGTGCCGACATCATACTTCTGCAGGAATGTCCCAACGGAGGCGTGGTATACAACCAGCTGAAACACACTATGGATTCTCTGAACTACCATATCAAGAACGATGTGGCCATGTGCATCATATCACGCTGGCCATTTGTTGATGATGTGGTGTACAGGACTCCGGGAGCCTTTGGCAATGGTACGCTGGCATGGCGTATCGATATGGATGGAGACACTGTGCTGATGATAAACAATCACCTGCAGAGCAACGGCCTCAGCACAGAAGAAAAAGCCGAATACGGCGATGCACTGGATTCTTACGACAAGGACAAAATGAAGGCAAGCGGCAAGCTGCTGTTTTCCAAGCTGACAAAGGCAGCCTCAAAGAGGGAGGAACAGACGGATTCGGTATGTCAACTGATAAAGCGAAACCTGAGGCATAGCATCATTCTCACAGGAGACATGAACGACACGCCCATATCCTATACCTACCAGCAGATATCATCCCTGCTGAAAAACGCATTCAGGGAGAGCGGCAGCGGCCTTGGTTTCTCGTTCACAGGCAAAGGCTTCCCTGTAAGGATAGACCACATTTTCGTGACCGAGGATTGGGAAACAGACCACACATACGTAGACAAGTCAATCCAAGCCTCGGACCACCGTCCCATACTCACAAGGCTGTACAAACATCCCCGTACCGATCAGGGGCTGTAAATCAGGCACAATTGGAGCATGTTGACACCATACGGCTACCGACACGTCAAAACATAGCACTTGACCACATACCGAGGACATTTACACAGTCTACTTTAACCCAAACCAGCAAAATAGGCAACCGTACCGGATTTTTTACGCGCCTTGCCTTGGGGGTATCGGAAAAAAGTTATACATTTGCGTGCTATTATGCCTAAAAGGCGGCACTATGCACGAATAATAACAAAAACACTAATATCTACAACCAACATGCAAAACAAAGGATTTGTAAAGGCTTTTGCCATCCTGCTGACTTTGGTTTGTGCCTTTTACCTGAGCTTCTCAATGGTTACCAACCACTACGACAAGTGCTATCAGGAGAAGTTGCAGACCGAGGGCGAGGAGGCCGCTGACCGTTACATGGACTCACTCAACACCCACAACGTTTACCTGGGTTCCTGGACTTTGAAGGAGTGCCGCGAAATGGGAATCGGCCTTGGCCTTGACCTCAAAGGCGGTATGAACGTAATCCTGGAGGTGAGCGTGCCCGATGTCATTAAGGCATTGGCCGACCACAAGGAGGAGGTGGACGAGACTTTCCGCACCGTAGTGGAAAAATCCGCCAAAGAAGCAACCGAAAGCCAGAGTGACTTTATTACCCTGTTTGTAAGGAACTTCAAGAACGACGCACCTGGTCGCAACTTGGCCGAAATCTTTGCCACTCAGCAATTGCGCGGCAAGGTGACGCCCAAGAGCACCGACAAGGAGGTGGAGGCCGTCCTGCGTGACGAACTTAAGAGCGCCATAGATAATAGCTATAATGTATTGCGCACGCGTATAGACCGCTTCGGCGTGGTACAGCCAAACATCCAGGCCTTGGAAGGTCAGGAGGGTCGTATCATGGTGGAAATGCCCGGCGTCAAGGAGCCCGAGCGTGTCCGCAAGTTGCTGCAAGGTTCCGCCAACCTGGAGTTCTGGGAGACATACAACTCACAGGACATTACTCCTTTCCTGGCTCAGTTGGATAGCAAGTTGGCCTCTGTAATCGGCACTGAGGCCAATGCAGAGGTTGCTGCCGACACCACCGCCAACGTAGCAGAGAAGGCCGACAGCGCCAAGACCGACCTGGCCGCAGCACTCGCAGGCAACAATGCCGAGAGCGCAGCAGAAAAGGCCGACATCGAACGCATCCGCAAGCAACATCCTCTTCTGAGCCGCCTGCAACTGACTCAGGGCGCATACGGCTGTGTAGTGGGCTTTGCACACAAACGTGATATGCAGGCCATCGAAGAGTTGCTGGCTACTCCTGAGGCTCAGGACGTCCTTCCCGCCGACTTGCAGCTCAAGTGGGGCGTAAAGGGCATGGGCGAAGGCGATGCATCCAACTGGTACGAACTGTACGCTATCCGCGTGACCGAACGCAACGGCCGTGCTCCTTTGGAGGGTGATGTCATTACCGATGCCAGAGACAACTTTGACGAGCACGGACGTCCCTGCGTAAGCATGCAGATGAATGTGGACGGCGCACGCCGCTGGGGTGCCCTGACCAAGGCCAACATAGGACGCAGCGTAGCCATTGTACTGGACAACAACGTATACAGCGCTCCCACAGTACAGGTTGCCATCACCGATGGCAACAGCCAGATCACCGGCCACTTCACAGCCGAAGACACCCGTGACCTCGCCAACGTGCTGAAGTCAGGTAAGATGCCGGCTCCAGCCAAGATCGTGAGCGAGGAAATCGTAGGTCCCACCTTGGGTGCCGAATCTATCCGCTTGGGTGTATGGAGTTGCGTCATCGCCTTCGTGATACTGATGTTGTACATGGTAGCCATGTACGGCACCATCCCCGGCATGGTAGCCAACGGTGCCCTGCTGCTGAACTTGTTCTTCACCGCAGGCATACTCACCAGTTTCCAGGCCTCACTGACCATGAGCGGTATCGCCGGTATGGTACTGACCTTGGGTATGGCCGTGGATGCCAATGTGCTCATCTATGAGCGCACCAAGGAGGAGATGAAGACCGGCAAGAAGTTGAAGGAAGCCCTGAATGCGGGTTACAGCAACGCTTTCAGCGCCATCTTCGACTCTAACCTCACCAGCATCATCACCGGTATTATCCTGTACAACTTCGGCACAGGCCCAATCAAGGGCTTTGCCACCACACTGATTATCGGTATCATTGTCAGCTTCTTCACAGCTGTATTCGTTACCCGTTTGGTATACAGCGGAATGCTTGAGCGTGGCAAGTGGCAGAACCTCAAGTTCAAGACTCCCGTGGGCAATTGGATCAGCTTCAAGGATCCTGCCTACAAGTTCATGTCTGCATACAAGAAGAGTTTTGTTATCTTCGGTGCCTTGGCAGTAATTTCAATTGGCTTTATGGTCGGCCGTGGTTTCAGCAAGAGCATTGACTTCACCGGTGGCCGCAACTTCGTGGTGATGTTCGACAAGCAGGTTACTGCCGAGAACGCCAACGCCCTGCTTGAAAATGCCTTTAATGGTAACAATATCAACGCCATAGCTATCGGCACCGACGGCAACACCTTGCGTATCAGCACCAATTACCGTATCAACGAAGACGGAACGGAAGTGGATAGCGAGATAGAGGCCAAATTGTTCGAGGTACTGAAGGAAGGCGGCCTCTTGGCCAGCGACCTCACTTTGGAAACCTTCATCAACCGTGACGTAAGAGAGGGTGGTTCTATCATCAGCAGTCAGAAGGTTGGTCCCGCCATAGCCGAGGACATCACCTACGGTGCAATCTGGAGTGTGATTTTGGCCATCATAGCCATCTTTATCTATATCTTGGCTCGCTTCCGCAACGTTGCATTCTCTATCGGCTCCATTGTGGCTTTGACTTCCGACATCTTGCTGATATTGGGTGCATACGCAATCTGCTGGGGCTGGATGCCATTCAGCATGGAGATAGACCAGACATTCATCGGTGCCATCCTTACCGCCATCGGTTACTCTATCAACGATAAGGTGGTGGTCTTCGACCGCATCCGCGAGGAACTCGGCTTGCATCCCAGCCAGGACCGCTTCGAAGTATTCAACCGCTCCGTAAACAGCACATTGAACCGTACCATAAATACCTCCGTGTCTACTTTCATCGTATTGGCAGTCATCTTCATGATTGGCATTATCGGTGGCGGTGCAAGCAGCATCATCAGTTTCAGCTTTGCCATGATGCTGGGTGTGGTATTCGGTACCTTCAGTTCAATCTTTGTTGCTGCTCCCGTTGCTTACCTGTGGCTGAACAGGTTTGCAAAGAAGAACAAGTAAGGTTCAAGGCCCTCTCATGAGGGTACACCTTATTTATATATATAACGCTATCGCCTGCGTGCGATAGTGATGCCCCTGTAGTTAAATGGATAGAACGAAGGTTTCCTAAACCTTTGATCCGGGTTCGATTCCCGGCGGGGGTACAACCATTATTACTTTACGATATGGACATAACTGAAAGAGAATCAGTGGTCGTTCGCTTTTCCGGCGACTCCGGTGATGGCATGCAGCTCGCAGGCAATATATTTTCCACCGTATCTGCGACAGTGGGTAACAGCATCAGCACTTTCCCTGACTATCCTGCCGACATCCGCGCCCCGCAAGGTTCTCTGACAGGTGTTAGCGGTTTCCAGGTACATATCGGTGCCGGCCAGGTCTACACACCGGGTGACATGTGCGACGTGCTGGTGGCCATGAATGCCGCAGCGCTGAAGACACAGTATCGTTATGCCAAACCCGACGCCACCATCATAATTGATACGGACAGTTTTGGCCCCAAGGACCTTGAGAAGGCTCAGTTCCAGAGCGAGGACTACTTGGGAGAGATGGGCATAGACCCTGACCGTGTCATCGCATGTCCGCTCACCACGATGGTAAAGACCTGTCTGGCAGAAACCGGCATGGACATGAAGAGCATCAGCAAATGCCGCAACATGTTCGCCCTGGGTCTGGTGTGCTGGCTATTTGACCGCGACTTGGACATTGCCTTCAACTTCCTGAAGGAGAAATTCGCAAAGAAGCCGGCCATAGCCGAAGCCAACATCAAGGTTGTGCAGGCCGGTTATGACTACGGCCACAACACACATTCCAGTGCAGCCAACGTTTACCGCATAGAGACAAAGAACAAGGTCCCCGGACGTTATATGGACATCACGGGCAACAAGGCTACGGCATACGGTTTCATAGCCGCAGCCGAGAAGTCCGGTCTGAAACTTTATCTTGGTTCATATCCCATTACCCCGGCCACAGACGTATTGCACGAACTGTCCAAGCACAAGAGCCTGGGCGTAACCACCGTGCAGTGCGAGGACGAGATTTCCGGCTGTGCATCCAGTCTTGGTGCATCCTTTGCAGGTGCTTTGGCAGTGACAAGCACATCTGGTCCCGGCATGTGTCTGAAAAGTGAGGCCATGAATTTGGCCGTCATAATGGAACTTCCCTTGGTAATTCTTGACGTGCAGCGTGGCGGCCCCGCCACAGGTCTGCCTACCAAGAGTGAACAGACCGACCTGTTGCAGGCTCTTTTTGGCCGAAACGGCGAAAGTCCCATCCCGGTAATCGCCGCCATCAGTCCCACAGACTGTTTCGATGCGGCATACGAGGCTTCCAAGATGGCTTTGGAACACATGACCCCAGTAATCCTGTTGACGGATGCCTATATAGCAAACGGTTCAGGTGCATTCCGCCTGCCCAACCTGACAGAATATCCTGCCATCAATCCTCCATACGTTCCCGAGGAACTAAAGGGAACATGGACTCCGTACATGCGCAAGGAAGACGGTACACGATACTGGGCAATACCCGGACGAGAAGGCTTTGAGCATATCCTTGGTGGTCTGGAAAAGGACGACAAGACCGGTGCCATCAGCACGAATCCCGAAAACCACGACCTGATGACACGCAAGCGTGCACAAAAGATTGCCAACATCCCCGTAGCCGACTTGGAAGTGCTGGGCGATAAGGACGATGCAGAATTGCTCATCGTAGGCTTTGGCGGTACATACGGACATCTGCGCGCTGCCATGAATGAGATGCGCCAGGCAGGCAAAAAGGTGGCTATGGCTCACTTCCGCAACATCAATCCACTACCCGCAAACACGGCAAAGGTGCTGACCAAGTACCCCAAGGTGGTGGTAGCCGAACAGAATATGGGTCAGTTGGCCGGCTGGCTGCGCATGAAGGTGGACGGGTTCTGCCCCGCACAGTACAACGAGGTCAAGGGTCAACCCTTCAAGGTGGCAGAATTGGTGGCCGCTTTCACCGATATTATCAACAAGTAAAGACGGAGGATATTATCATGGCAACATATACAGCTCAGGATTTCAAGAAGGGACAGCCAAGATGGTGCCCCGGATGTGGTGACCACTTTTTCCTCGCCTCTCTGCACAAAGCCATGGCTGAGATCGGCGTTGCACCGGCGGACATTGCTGTCATTTCCGGCATAGGATGCTCCAGCCGTCTGCCCCACTACATGGCCACATACGGCATGAACACCATTCACGGACGTGCCGCAGCCATCGCCACCGGATGCAAGGTAGCCAATCCTCGCCTGACGGTATGGCAGGTGAGTGGCGACGGTGACGGCCTGGCCATCGGCGGCAACCACTTCATCCACGCCAACCGCAGAAACATAGATTTGAACATGATTCTGCTCAACAACCGCATCTACGGCCTGACCAAGGGACAGTACTCCCCCACCAGCCCCCGCGGTTTCATGAGCAAGAGCAGCCCTTATGGCACAGTAGAAGATCCGTTCCGTCCTGCCGAACTGTGCTTCGGCGCGCGCGGACACTTCTTTGCACGTGCCGTGGCCACGGATGCCACAGGCACGGTGGAGATACTTAAGGCTGCCTACAGCCATAAGGGTGCATCGGTCTGCGAGATCATGCAGGACTGCGTCATCTTCAACCATGGTGCCCACGACAACATCTATGACAAGGCCGGACGTGCCAAGAACGCCATCTATGTGAAACACGGCCACCCCCTCGTGTTCGGCGAGAACAACGAGTACGGCCTGATACAGGAAGGGGTCGGCCTGAAGATCGTGGAGATAGGCAAGGACGGCGTCACGATGGACGACATCCTGGTGCACGACGCCAAGTGTCAGGACAATACCTTACAACTGAAGTTGGCCCTCATGGGCGACGGCGACGGCTTCCCTGTGGCACTGGGCGTAATACGTGACGTGGAGGCTCCTACCTACAACGATGCCGTGGAGGCACAAATAGAAGAGGTGAAGGTTCAGAAGAAATACCACACCTTTGCCGAATTGCTGGAGACCAACGACATCTGGGAGGTGAAGTAAAGCGGTCATAGGGAGCGTTGCGTCCCGTACACACTCCACGCACATATCCTTATACATATAATCGTACACACAAGACACTACACTCATTCGATGAACTTTGTAGAAGAACTGAAATGGAGAGGCATGCTCCATCAGATGATGCCCGGCACTGAAGAAATGCTGGCATCAGGACAACAGACAGCATACGTCGGCATTGACCCCACAGCCGACTCACTTCACATAGGACACCTCTGCGGCGTGATGATGCTCAGGCATTTCCAGCGTTGCGGCCACAAACCTTTGGCTCTTATTGGCGGTGCCACCGGCATGATTGGCGACCCCAGTGGCAAAAGCCAGGAACGCAACCTGCTGAACGAAGAGACTCTCCGCCACAACATAGCCTGTATCAAGACACAGTTGGCTCACTTCCTGGACTTCGACAGCGATGCTCCCAACAAGGCCGAA
Organism: Prevotellaceae bacterium UBA711; assembly: GCA_002297545.1. Lineage (GTDB taxonomy): Bacteria > Bacteroidota > Bacteroidia > Bacteroidales > Bacteroidaceae > Physcousia. The sequence goes on from DBLZ01000129.1 coordinate 44,296, forward strand.
CTGGTCAACAACTACGACTGGATGAAGGATTTCACTTTCCTGGACTTCGCCCGCGAGATAGGCAAGTGCATCACCGTTAACTACATGATGGCCAAGGACAGCGTCAAGCGTCGTCTGAACGGTGAGTTCCAGGACGGCATGTCGTTCACCGAATTCACATACCAGTTGCTACAGGGCTACGACTTTCTGCACCTGTATCAGGAAAAGGGTTGCCGCCTGCAGATGGGCGGTTCGGATCAGTGGGGCAATATCACCACTGGCACGGAACTTATCCGCCGCAAACTTGGCGGAGATAACACTGCCTATGCTCTGACCTGTCCGCTCATAACCAAGGCCGACGGCAAGAAATTCGGAAAGACCGAAAGCGGTAACGTATGGCTGGACCGCAACCGCACCACACCATACGCCTTCTACCAGTTCTGGCTGAACGTGGGCGATGAAGAAGCCGAACGCTATATCAAGATATTCACCTCCTTGGACAAGGAGACGATAGACAGCCTCGTGGAGCAGCACCGTCAGGATCCCGGACAGCGCATCCTGCAGAAGCGTCTGGCCGAGGAAGTAACCTGCATGGTTCACTCGCGCGAGGACTACGAAGCTGCGGTCGAGGCGAGCAACATTCTCTTCGGCAAGGCAACCAAGGAGAGCCTGGAGAAACTGGACGAAGCCACTCTGCTGGACGTCTTTGCCGGTGTTCCACAATTCGAGGTAAACCGTGACCTGCTCCGTGGCGAAGGTATCAAGGCCGTTGACCTGCTGGCCGGCGAAACGGCATGTTTTGCCTCCAAGGGTGAGATGCGAAAACTCACACAAGGCGGCGGCGTTTCCATCAACAAAGAAAAACTCTCTGCCTTTGACAAGGTGATCAGCGAGGCCGACCTGCTGGACAATAAATACATCCTTGCACAGCAGGGCAAAAAGAAATACTTCTTGATCATAGTCAAGTAACGTCCCCGCACTCTCCTCCCCCCCATGGATGATCCTAAGGTGAGACTAACACGGTACAAAAGAGTCATTTTAGCAAGCACAAGACAAAATTATCATGCGTCAGGCGCACTAATTGGATATTTATTTGTACCTTTGCACCGCAAATGTAAGCCACTATGGCTATGATTTGTATAGGATTGGGCTATGGTGTAATGGTAGCACAAGACATTTTGGTCGTCTTTGTTCTGGTTCGAACCCGGATAGCCCAACCATCACAAGGGAGGTCGCCACACGGCGAGCCTCCCTTTACACATATAAGACATCTAAGATGAAGAAACTTCTGATAGAGACCTATGGTTGCCAGATGAATGTGGCAGACAGCGAAGTCGTGGCCTCCGTCATGGGCATGGCCGGCTACGAGGTGTGCGAACAACCCGAGCAGGCCGATGCCATATTTCTGAACACATGCAGCGTACGCGACAACGCAGAACAGAAGATCATCTCGCGTCTGGAGTTTCTCCACAGCATGCAGAAGAAACGCGGCAGCAAGCACCGCCTGATTATAGGTGTCATAGGCTGCATGGCGGAACGTGTTAAAGAGAAGCTCATCCAGGACTACGGCGTAGACCTGGTGGCAGGCCCGGACAGTTATATGTCGCTCCCCGATCTCATAGCACAGGCCGAGTGCGGACATCCTGCCATCAATGTGGAACTCTCGCTCACAGAAACCTACAGCGACATCATCCCGCAACGCCTTCACACAGGGCATATCGGCGGCTTTGTGAGCATCATGCGCGGATGCAACAACTTCTGCCACTACTGCATCGTTCCCTATACCCGCGGACGCGAACGCAGCAGGGATATGGAGAGCATCATCAAGGAATGCCTGGATCTGCAGGCACGCAACTTCAAGGAGGTGACACTGCTTGGACAGAACGTCAACAGCTACCGTTACGGAGACATAGACTTCCCGCAACTGCTCAGACAGGTGGCACGTGCCGTCCCGGGCATGCGAGTGAGATTTTCCACCTCACATCCCAAGGACATGAGCGACGAGACCATGCGTGTCATCGCCGAAGAGCCCAATGTCTGCAAACACATCCACCTGCCGGTGCAGAGCGGCAGCAACAGGATACTGAAACTGATGAACCGCAAGTACACCCGCGAGTGGTACCTGGACCGTGTGGCGGCCATACGACGTATCATCCCCGATTGCGCCATCACCACAGACATCTTTGCCGGCTATTGCAGCGAGACCGAAGAAGACCATCTGGAGAGCCTCAGCCTGATGCGCGAATGCGCCTACGACTCGGCCTTTATGTTCAAATACAGTGAACGCCCAGGCACATACGCCAGCAAGCACCTTCCGGACGACATACCGGAAGAGACCAAGATACGCCGTCTTAACGAACTTATCGCCCTGCAGAATGAGCTATCCACCGAGAGTAACCAACGTTGCATCGGCCGGGAATACGAAATACTACTGGAAGGCGTAAGCAAACGTAGCCGAGAACAATTATTCGGACGCACAGAGCAGAACAAGGTCGTCATCATTGACCGTGGAAGCCATCACATAGGCGACACTGTCAGGGTGAAAGTGACCGAGAGTTCCAGTGCAACATTGAAAGGAGTAGTCCTATGAGAAAGAAAACCACCCTTCGCTGGCAGTTCCTGACCAGTGCCATCAGCACCACCATGGTATTGCTGCTGTTGGGCATTCTGGTACTGTTCGTACTCACCGCAAGGGAAATCCGCGACTATGTACAGCAGGACCTAACGGTTACCGTCGTAATGACCAACGGCACTACGCCGGATAGTGCGCACGAGCTGGAGCATCAACTGGCGCGCAAAAGATACGTACACCACATCCATTACATCAGCAGCGAGCAGGCCTTGCAGGAGCAGATAGATGCAATGGGCATAGATCCTCGCGAACTGTTGAAAAAAAACCCCTTCAGCATCTCTATGGAACTGAAGATGAAGGCCGACTACGTATGTGAAGACAGCCTGCAATGGATAGCCGAAGAAATCCGGAGGAACGAAGCCGTGGCAGACGTGTTCTATCAGAAAGACCTGGTGGAGAGCCTTAACAGCAATCTCCGCACCATCACTATCGTCTTGTTCATCATCACCGTCATGATGGCCGTCATCAGCCTCAGCCTCATCAACAACACCGTGCACCTCAGCGTCTACAGCCGCCGCTTTGTCATCAACAACATGAAACTCGTCGGGGCCGGTTGGGGATTCATCCGCCGCCCGTTCATGCTGCGGAGCCTGGGGATCGGCGTTATTGCTGCACTGGTGGCCAACGGCATTCTGGTGGCCATGCTCCATTGGATGACCAAGTACGACCACGCCATACTGCAGTTCTTGCCACAGGAAAACATCATCATCATGGCTGCCAGCGTATTGGCCTTCGCCCTGGTCATCACACTCACGTGCACCTTCATCAGCGTAACGCATTTCCTCAGAATGAGGGAACACGACCTGTACAAATAAACTTAGCAATCCAACACTCACCAGAACACATATACACACACATTACGACAATGAACCGACTGGCTTTCAACAAAACCAACTACATCCTGCTGGCCATAGGCATGGCAATCATCATCATCGGCTTTGTGCTGATGAGCGGCAGCGGCAGCGACGAGCACATCTTCAACCCCGACATCTTCAGCCCACGCCGCATCAAGGTAGCCCCCGCCGTATGCTTCGCAGGCTTCATCTTTATGATCTTCGGCATCATGTATCACAAGAACGACAAGGGCGATGAGGCATCTCAGGCATCCGAATGCACCCTGGAATAACGGATCACGCCCCATATACACCTAATCACAATACAGACATGACAGAACTACAAGCCTTCCTCATGGGATTGCTGCAAGGCCTCACAGAATACCTGCCCGTGAGCAGCAGCGGACACCTGACCATTGCCAGCACGCTCTTCGGCATCGATGGCGAAGAGAACCTGACTTTCACCATCGCCGTACACGTGGCCACCGTACTCAGCACCCTTGTCATCCTTTGGCACGAGATAGTATGGCTGTTGCGCGGCTTGGCAGACACCAAGGCTCCCCTGCTCAACCCCGAGCGCCGCTACATCCTGGCCATCATAGTCAGCATGATCCCCATAGGCATCGTAGGCGTGTTCTTCAAGGACTATGTGGAAGAGATCTTCGGCAGTGGCCTCCTCATCGTTGGCCTGTGCCTGATAGTCACCGCCGCCCTGCTCACCATGAGCTATTATGCACGTCCACGCCAGTCAGACGATATCAGCCTCGGCCGTGCCTTTATCATCGGCTTGGCACAATCCATAGCCGTCCTGCCAGGTCTCAGCCGCAGCGGCAGCACCATAGCCACAGGACTGCTCCTTGGCGTAAAGAAAGAAAAGATGGCCCAGTTCTCCTTCCTCATGGTCATCCCACCCATTCTTGGCGAAGCACTGCTCAGCATTCTAAAGGCTGCCAAGGACGGTACGGCAGCCGCAGCCGGTGACATCTCCATGTCAGCCCTGGCAATAGGCTTCATCACAGCTTTCATCAGCGGATGCATTGCCTGCAAGTGGATGATCTCCATCGTGCGCAAGGGTAAACTTGTCTATTTCGGCATATACTGCGCCGTGGTAGGTTGCGCCATCCTTCTCAACAGCATATTATAATCCACCATCATTCCCCCTCCTAAGCCCGTGGACTTCAAAGCCGGCACCATACTCGCATTCGACAAGCCTCTCACCTGGACCTCTTTCGGTCTGGTGAACAAGGTCCGCTATCTCCTGTGCAAACACATCGGAGAAAAAAAACTGAAGGTCGGCCATGCAGGCACCCTCGATCCCCTGGCCACCGGCGTGCTAATCATCTGCACAGGCAAAGCCACCAAACAGATAGACACCATGCAGGCCAAGACCAAGGAATACGTGGCCACGCTACAATTTGGAGCCACCACCCCCAGCTATGATCTGGAGACCCCTGTGGATGCCACCTATCCCACAGAGCACATCACCGCAGAGAGCATTGCAGAGACCCTGCAATCCTTCGTGGGTGCCATAGAACAGGTGCCGCCATCGTTTTCGGCATGCAAGATAGATGGAAAACGCGCCTACGACCTGGCACGACAGGGCAAGGAAGTGGAACTGAAGCCAAAGCTGCTGGTAATTGACGAGATAGAGCTTCTGCAGTTCTCACCTCAGTCCATGCAGGCCACCATACGGGTTGTGTGCAGCAAAGGTACCTACATACGTGCCCTTGCACGTGACATAGGACGCACCTTGAACTCAGGAGCACACCTCACGGCGCTGCGGCGTACCCGCATAGGAGACTACCGCGTTGAGGATTGCCACACTTTGGAGTCCTTCATGGAATGGCTGAAGGCACTGCCGTCAGAGACAGCATAACATACACAAACACATCACAACACAATATGAAACTTTCTCAGTTCAAGTATCGACTGCCCGAAGAACGCATCGCACAATATCCCCGGGACTTCGGCCCCGGCGAGGAACGTCCCTATTTCCACCGCGATGACTGCCGCCTGATGGTGGTTCATGCCAAGAGCGGCATCATTGAGCACCGAGAGTCCTTCCGCGACATCATCAATTTCTTTGACGAGAAGGATGTCTTCGTCTTCAACGACACCAAAGTATTCCCGGCACGCCTCTATGGCAACAAGGAGAAGACAGGAGCCAAGATTGAAGTGTTCCTCCTCCGCGAACTCAACGAGGACATGCGCCTGTGGGACGTATTGGTAGACCCTGCACGCAAGATAAGGATAGGCAACAAACTATATTTCGGCGAGGACGAAGGCATGGTAGCCGAGGTCATAGACAATACCACCAGCCGCGGACGCACATTGCGCTTCCTCTACGACGGTCCGCACGATGAGTTCAAACACGCCCTCTTTTCCCTTGGCGAATCTCCCCTGCCCAAGGAGATCATCAAACGCCCGTCCGAACCCGAGGACATGGAAGACTTCCAAACCGTCTTTGCACGCAACGAGGGAGCCGTCACAGCACCCACGGCAGGTCTGCATTTCTCTCCGCAACTGCTCAAGATGATGGAGATAAAGGGCATAGGCCAGGCATTTGTCACCCTGCACTGCGGCCTTGGCTGCTTCCGCACCATTGACGTGGAGGACCTCACCAAACACAAGACCGACAGCGAAGAGATGCATGTCACACAAGAAGCCTGCGACATCGTCAACCGTGCCAAGAACGAGGGACACCGCATAGTGGCCGTAGGCACCACCGTACAGCGCGTGCTGGAGACCGCCGTCAGTGCCGACAACAACATCAAGCCGTTCAACGGATGGACCAACAAGTTCATCTTCCCACCATACGACTTCCACATCGCCGATGCCATGGTAGCCAACTTCTACACACCGCAAAGCACCCTTCTGATGCTCACCGCAGCCTATGGAGGCTACGACCTGATAATGAAAGCCTACAAGGAGGCCATGCGCTACAACGAGACCGACCCCGCCCGTCGCTACCGCTTCGGCACCTTTGGTGATGCCATGCTCATCATCAAGGACTGACGGCCATCCAAATAAACACACCAACACCTGCAATGTAGCAGATGCAGCGTCCCCACTATGCACAACACCTTCTGAAGTTTTGTGTGATGGGACACCGCACCTGCTCATTTTGACTATACCTTATATATATATTATATGACACACGACCTTTACCTGAGCCTTGGCTCCAACCTTGGAGACCGTAGAGCCAACATACAACAGGCTCTCGCACTCATAGACGAGCGCATAGGATCTGTCTACAAGGTGTCCTCCTTCCTGGAGACCGACCCGGTGGGATTCGACAGTCCCAACCGCTTCCTCAACATCGCCTGCCTCGTACACACCATGATGTCCCCACTGGACTGCCTCAGCGAGACACTGCGGATAGAACAGCAACTCGGCCGTACAGCCAAGAGTCTCCGCCCCAACGGCACCACTCAGTACCAGGACCGCACCATAGACATAGACCTTCTCCTCTACGACAACCTATCCATAGACACTCCGGAACTCACCCTGCCCCATCCGCACATGCAGGAGCGCGACTTTGTGATGATACCACTGCGAGAGATCATGTGAGATGGCATATATAGCCATGTTAATCGAGTAGGAGGTAAACACT
>DBLZ01000102.1:0-14104 GCA_002297545.1 Prevotellaceae bacterium UBA711
TCATGCAGGCGATGGTCGTGAGGCAATGGCCATAAAGCAGATATTTGGCGACTATGCTGTTCCCGTCACCTCTACCAAGTCGCAGACGGGACACGAGATGTGGGCTGCCGGTGCGGCGGAGTGCATCTACAGCATGCTGATGATGAAGAACGACTTCATTGCCGGCAACATCAACTTTGAGGAGCCTGACGAGGAGACTGCTTGCGTGAACGTGCTGCCCGAGACCACCGAGAAGCACTTTGATATGTTCATGAGCAACAGTTTTGGCTTCGGCGGCACGAACAGCACCATCATCGTGAGGAACCTCTGACTATGTGGCCGCATGACGATGGGTACAATATACGAACAATAAATAGTATTAACACAATAACCAATTACAATTGATTATGACAAGAGAAGAAATCATTGAGAAAGTAGCAAGCACGCTCTCCGAGGAGTTTGAGGTGGAGCAGGAGGTCATCACTCCCGAGGCAGTAATCTATGACACTCTGCAGTTGGACAGCCTGAGCCTCGTGGACTTGGTTGCCGTAGTACAGTACACATTCAAGGTTAAGATTCCCGTGGCAGATCTGCCCAGCGTCAAGACTTTCAACGATCTGTATGACTACATCGAGAGCCATCAATAAGATTGAAGAACTCATACCGCAGCGCTTGCCCATCATGATGGTGGACGAGCTGCTGTGGGCTGAGGACGATGTCTGCGCTTGTCGACTGACAGTGCGTGAGGACAATTTTTTTATGGAGGAGGACAGTATGCTTGCCGAGCCCGGAGTGATAGAGCATATCGCTCAAAGCGCATCGGCCTTTGCCGGTTATCGTGCGGTGTGCGAGGGGGCCACGGAACCTCCCGTGGGTTATATCGGTGAGGTTAAGAACTTTAAGATCTATCGTCGTCCCAAGTTGGGAGACGTGCTTACCACGACCATAACCATGGGTGCCACTGTGGGGGGCGTGACCATCATACGCGGAATAACACACGCTGCGGACGAGGAAACCGTCGCGGAGACGCAGATGAAGATATTTGTACGCGAGGACTGACTCCGTATGCTCCCGTTGAGGGGGACCGTGTTATACATTATATATATAATGATGCTGTTAGAAAACAAATTCTATAAGGTACTTTCCGAGAAGCGCCATGCGGAAGGCCTTGGGGCTTCGTTCCATGTGGCCATACTGCCGGAGTGCAATGTCTACGAAGGGCACTTTCCCGGAGATCCTGTGTGTCCCGGTGTGTGTAACATTGAAACCATCAAGGAATGTGCCATCCTTCTGGTCGGAGAGGCTTTGCGCTACACTTCTATCAAGTTGTGCCGTCTGACGGCTTTGGCCACACCCGCGGTATGTCCGGAGGTGGATGTGGACGTGACACTTGAAAAGACAGCCGAAGGGTATGAAGTGCAGGCCACGATTGCCGATGCCGTACAAACCTACATGATACTGAAAGGTCAATTGGGTAGAGCATGACACGTCTGTTTGTAAGCATATACCGTTTCTTGAAGGGACATAGGGTAACCATGTGGTGCTCAATGCTCTTGCTGTTGGCTGTGTCTGGTTGGTTTGCCACCCGTATACATTTGGAGGAGGACTTGAACAAGCTGATGCCGTCGTCCAAGAACGAGGACGGCACTACCAAGTTGGCTTTCTCCAACTTGAAAATCAAGGATAAAACCTTCCTGCTCTTCGAGGCAAAGAACGGAGCCTCGCCCGAGGAGTTGGTTGCATGTTGCGATGAGTTTGTGGATTCACTCATTGCGGACAATGAGGCTTTGGACACCAACCGGGTCTTTTCCGACATCTTTTACCGTTTGGATGATGACTTGGTGCCTACGGTCATAGACTATCTGATCCGTAATATACCTGCCTATATCGACACTACGCTATACAGTTCTTTCGACACATTGCTTACCATGGAGCACATGCTGCCTCAGATGCAGCAGAATGCGCTTGATTTCGATAGCGACATGGGGAGCTTCTTCCCGGAGCTGATAGAGATGGACCCCATAGGCATGCGTGGAGTGCTGGCTTCCACGATGAGTGACATCCTGGGGCAGGGGAGTGGAGGCATGCTCACTTTGGACAATCACTTCTTTGTCCCCGACTCTACGGTCTGCATGGCCTTCGTGTCGCCCCGTTTTTCTGCCACCAATACGGGGCAGGGCAACCTTATGTTTGAGCTGATAAACACACGAATAGCGGAGTTTTCTGCGTTGCATCCCGATGTTCATATCTGCTATTATGGCACTCCGGCCTATGGGTACTACAACTCCACCACGATAAAGAGTGACCTTGTGGGAACCGTGGCATGGAGCGAGATTTTGGTATTGCTGTTGCTGTTTCTGTGCATGCGCAATTGGAACACGATACCACTGTTATTCCTTCCCGTGGCATTCGGCACGTTGTTTGGTCTGGCGGTAATGTACTTCATAAAGGGACAGTTCTCGCTCATGGCCTTGGGCATTGGTGCGATAGTCCTTGGTGTGGCCATGAGCTATGTACTGCATATACTGGTGCACTACAAGTACACGGGAAATGCCGAGCAGGTGTTGAAGGACGAGACCAAGCCGGTACTTCTCGGCTGCATTACTACAATCGGGTCGTTCATCGGTTTGCTTTTCGTGAAGACAGACTTGTTGCTGGACTTTGGTCTTTTCGCAGCCCTGGCCATAGTCGGTACAACGGTGTTTGCTTTGGTCTATCTGCCTCACTTGTTGGAATTGGAGAAGAACAAGGTCAACCATAAGGCGTTTGCATTGATAGACCGTATCAACACCTATGCCTTTCACGAGAAGAAATGGCTGTTGGCAACGATAGCCGTACTGACGCTCTTTTTCGTATCTGCCTATGTGTATAAAGGAACATCGTTCAATTCCGATATGAACAAGCTGGGCTATGTCGAAAAGGAAGTGGACTATGCCAGCAGGTTGCATAGCGAAAAGACAGCAACAGGATATGGCTCGACCTACTTTGCTTCGCAGGGCAGAAGCATGGAGGAGGCGCTGGAAAACTTTGCTTTGCTTGACAGCAAGTTGGATTCCCTGCGGCGTAGAGGCATAGTCAAGCAGTATTCGCCCGTTACGCGTTTCATCGTGCCAATGAGGGTGCAGCAGGAGAGGATAGATGCATGGCATAGGTTTTGGACAGAGGAACGGTTGGAGCGTGTCCGTACACTCATTGCTGCCACTGCTCCGACGGCCAATCTTACTCCCGATGGTTTTGAGGCATTCTTTGACATGGTGTCCGAGGACTATGTCCCGCAGCCTCTGTATGAAGCCGGCATTATTCCGGAGGGCTATCTCTCTACAATTGTGGAAGAGACGTGGAATGGCGAATATCTTTGCTTTACCAACGTCAAATACGAAGGCACGGATGACTTTACCGATAGCAGCGACTTCCTCAAGATTTGCAATGCTGTGGCCAAGGAGCCGAACCTTATGGTGTTGAGTACCGCATATTATACGCAGGACACTCTGAGCGCGCTGAACAATGACTTCAATGTGCTGCAGTGGATGAGCATGGCATTCGTATTCGTGGTATTGCTCTTCAGTTTCGACTTCAACGTACGGTACACGGTCATGGGCTTTGCCCCCATATTGCTCAGCTGGCTGATAGTGCTGGGCGCGATGGCTGTGTTTGAGCTTCAATTCAACTTGATCAACATAATTATATCAACATTCATCTTTGGTGTAGGCGTGGACTATAGTATCTTCATAATGAACGGATTGATAGCAGATAGCCGGAAGTCCGCAGTCCACGGCATGTTGCATTACCACAAGACAGCCATCGTCTTCAGTGCCATGATACTGATAGTGACGGTGGCCAGCATGCTCTTTGCACGCCATCCTGCCATTCAGAGTGTGGGTTTTGCTACATTGGTGGGCATGATCAGTGCCGTGATACTGAGCTATGTGTGCCAGCCAGCCATGTTCAGATGGATGAAGAAGCGTGAAACGCGTCAGCATAATACATGACAAAAGTCGATATTATCATAATAGGAAGTGGTCTGGGCGGCTTGGAGGTGGCCTTGACAATGGCCAAGGAGGGCAGGCGTGTGCTTGTTTTGGAACGCCAGCGTCGCCCCGGAGGCTGTATGCAAAGCTATCGGAGAGGAAAGCTGAACCTGGATACCGGCTTCCATTACGTGGGTGGGCTGGAACCCGGGGGGCAGTTGCACGATGCCTTCCTCAGTCATGGACTGATGAACCTGCCTTGGCAACGGATGGACATGGACTGCTTTGAGGAAATACACATCGCTGACAGGATATTCCGCTGGCCTCAGGGAACGAAGGAGTTTATAAATGCGATGAAAGGCTACTTTCCTCATGAGGAGAAGGGCTTGGATCTGTACAATGAGCTTCTCGAAAGCACGGATGAGGTATGGATGCAACGCACCAACGCTTGGGAGTATCTCAACTCCATTATATCAGATCCCTTGCTTATTCAGGTCCTGTCTGCTCCTGCCACATGCAAGATGGAGTTAAGGAAGGAGACTGTACCCCTGTTTACTTTCGTCCATTGTACTGCGCCGTTTATTCAGAGCAGTTGGAGACTGTATGGCGATGGCAATATGATTGTGAACAGGTTGCAGGAGCAAATTCGTGCTTATGGTGGCGAGATACTGACCGGTAAGGACGTGACTTCGTTGCAGGAAGAGAATGGGCGTATTGTCAAGGTTCTGTGTGCAGATGGCACCGAATACGAGGCGGACTATTTCGTCAGCAATGCACATCCTGCTGTCACATGTTCGTTGGTTGGAGACAGCATGCTGATGAAGAAGATCTTCCGCCACCGTATGAGCATGCAGCCCAACACGGCAGGTATGTTCACCCTTCATCTGCAACTCAGGTGCGGAGCCTTGCCGTACTTCAATCACAACAAGTTGATCTTCTTGGAGTCAAACTGTTGGGATATGGCCGTAGACAGGTCGAGGAGGGTGAAAGGCATAATGATCAGCGCCCGTCATCCGGAGAAAGGGGAGCATGCGGTCAATATAGATATCCTTACACCCATGCAATGGGAAACGGTTGCCGATTTCGATGGCAGCAAGCTCTTTCACCGTCCCAAGGCATATCGGGAACTGAAGGCTGAGGTTGCACGTCAATGTATGGAAATAGCCGGGACCGCCATTCCGGGACTTGCCGATATGGTGCTGAATACATGGAGCAGCACGCCATTGACCTACAAGGACTATAATCTTATCCCCGATGGCTCTGCGTTCGGCTTCCGAAAGGACTATGCCAACTCCATGATGACCATAGTATCTCCTAAGACACAGATACCGAACCTCTTCATGACAGGTCAAAGCCTGATGCTACACGGCCTGCATGGTGTGACTATGACAGCGGCATATACGTGCCAAGAGATGAGCAGGACTATCAATCCCGAGTAACACATTCACACAAAAACAGATACGACAATATATGAAGCGCAGCATTCTATTCCTTGTATCCATCTTCCTACTTATACCGGCCTATGCCCAGTACTTGACCGGCAAGGTCATTGCCGATGACGATGGTATGCCCTTGGTTGGGGCCACGGTGTGGTATAAAGACAATCCGGCTGCCAAGGTGCGTGTCGGAGAAAATGGTCAGTATCGTATTCGATTCCGCAAGGGTACGCTTGTCTTCCACTGCTTTGGCTTTATAGAGCAGAAGGCGGAGGTCACCCGCAACAGTCCTGTCAATATCAGGCTGAAACCGGCGTCTTTGGAGATGTCCGAGGTGGTGATAGAGGCTAAGAAGAAGAAGTATACGCGCAAGAACAACCCGGCGGTAGAACTGATGCAGAAGGTTATTGCCGCCAAGAAGGTACGGGATATGCGTCAGAATGACTATGCCAGCTACAACAAGTATGCGCGTACAATGATAGCGTTGAACGACTTCACTGTCCAGACTCTTGAGGAGGATGAGACACTCAAGAAGAAGTCTTTCCTGAAGGACTATGCCGAGTATTGTCCGGAGACAGGCAAGACCATCGTCCCTATATCCATAGAAGAGAAGCAAAGCACCGAATTGTATCGCAAGAGTGATGGCAAGCATAAGAGTGTTGTGCACGGACATCATGCCGAGAGTCTTCTGGATGTGTTGGCTGCAGGCGAGTTCCTGGAGACCAAGTTCAAGGACAACCTCAAGGATGTGGATATATATAAGAATGAAATGGTACTCCTGGAGCACAACTTCATAAGCCCCATCGGAGGCAATGCTGCCATACGTTTTTATCACTATGCCATCGAGGATACCATATATCTCAATGGCGACAAGTGCATACGTGTTGTCTTCACGCCCTCCAACCCGCAGGATTTCGGTTTCAGTGGCTCTCTATATATCCTTGCGGATAGTACATATAGGGTGTGTCGTGCCAAGTTCGGTGTGCCTGTGACCAGCGGCATTAACTTCGTACAGTCCATGGACGTGGATATGGAGTATGTGTCCCTGCCTACCGGAGAACAGATATGTTCCAAGAACCGCATGATGATGCAGTTGAAACTGACCTCATATCTCAGTAAGATATTTGTGGACTACAATGTGCAGTATAGCGGATGGTCTTTTGACCCCATCCCCGCAGAGAGGATAGAGTTCATGGGGGATGAGCGTTATGAGAAGGAGGCAAAAAGCCGGGACAACCAATATTGGGTGCAGAGCCGCCCCGATACACTCAGTTATGCTCAGGCCAATGTGGCAGAAATGAAACGCCGCTTTGTTGATCGTCCTGCCATTAAGGCCATGATATACGGCATGCGTATCATACTTGACAACTACCTTGAGACCAGCACCAACCCCAACAAGCCCAGTAAGGTGCTCATCGGTCCGTTCTTCTCCATGATTGGCAGCAACTGGGTGGAGGGCTTCCATCTGCGTTTGGGGGCACAGACCACAGGTGCTTTCAACAAGCATTGGTTCATGTCGGGTTGGGTGAAGTATGGCTTCAAGGATCGCCGTCCCAAAGGCTTCTTCGAGCTTGCCTATTCGTTTAACGAGAAGGAGAAGGAACTGATATCTTACCCCATACGCACGCTGTCGGTCTCTTATGCCAACGACATCCACACTCCCGGTGACAAGTATCTGCAGTTCGACAAGGACAATGCTTTCATGTCCTTCACATGGAATACCACGCATCTCCAGTCCTACTATGAGCAGTTCAAACTGAAGTATGATTGGGAGTTCAATAACGGTCTGCGCCTCAATGCCGCCTTTGTACGCGAGAGCAATCGCGGTGCCGGCGACCTATACTTCAATACAGTTCGCGAATGGGACGAGGCCAAGAGGATACATCAGGACATTAAGGATAACATGAATGTCGATGTCCCCATGAATCAGGTCATGCAGTCCAACACTGTACGTTATACCGAATTCCAGATAGGTGCGGAGTATCAACCTGGAGTCAAGTACCTGAATACCAAGACGCACCGCTATCTTGCCAACCGCGAAGCACCCATATATGGCATACAGCATACTGTAGGCATCAAGGGCTTTCTCGGCGGTGACTACAACTACAACTATACTGAGTTGACGCTGAAGAAACGCTTCTGGCTCAAGTCCTGGGGCAGCATAGATGCCTTCCACTGTGCCGCATTCCAGTGGAATACCGTGCCTTTTCAGCTCCTTGGTCTGCCTCGTGCCAACCTCAGCTATGTACGTAGCGACAACACCTTCGCCCTGGTTCGCGGCATGGAATTTCTCAGCGACCGTTCTTTCACTGCTATGTACCGTTGGGATCTCAACGGCAAGATATTCAATCGCATTCCGCTCCTCAAGAAGGCCAAACTGCGTGAGAACATAGGCATCAACCTGATGTGGAGCTACCTGACTGACAAGAATAACCCCTATCGTTTCGATGATGAGGCGCGTTATCCAACATTGGAAAGCAAGATGGCTGACCCTGGTTACGACTTCCTCTACAGGATGCCAGGCGAATGGGTATCGCACAAGGACGGAACCATGGAATACCAGTCTGCTCCCCAGATCATGAACAGTTGGAAGCCCTACATCGAGTTGAACGTAGGCATACACAACATCTTCAAGTTCTTCAGCGTGGACTACTATCACCGTCTGACATATAACCGCCACGACACACAGAAGTGGGGTCTGCGTTTTGCCTTCGAGGCATCGTTCTAACAGTACCTAAGCAAATTATATCAAGCAATATGAAATACGCACTTGTAACCGGCGGCAGCCGTGGTATCGGCCGCGCCGTATGTGTTAAGTTGGCCCACATGGGCTACAATGTCCTCATCAACTATGCCGGCAATACTTCCGCAGCCGAGGAGACCCTGCGCCTGGTACGCGAGGCCGGTACCGATGGTGAGCTTATGAAGTTCGACGTGGCCAATGCCACCGAAACACGTGCCGCCATAGAGGCATGGCAGATGGCTCATGAGGATGAATACATAGAGATCTTGGTGAACAATGCCGGCATACGCAGGGACAACATCATGGGCCTGATGCCGGCCGAGGATTGGACCGCCGTGCTCGGCGTCACGCTCAACGGCTTCTACAACGTCACCCAGCCTCTGCTCATGTCCATGCAATTCCACAAGTTTGGCCGCATTGTCAACATGGCCAGCGTCAGCGGCATCATGGGTATGCAGGGGCAGACCAATTACTCCGCTGCCAAAGGTGGCTTGATTGCCGCCACCAAGGCTTTGGCCAAGGAGGTTGCCAAGAAGAACATTACCTGCAATGCCATCGCTCCAGGCTTCATTAAGACCGACATGGTGGAGGGGCTGGATGAGGCCAGCCTGAAGAAGACCATCCCCGCCAATCGTTTCGGCACACCCGAAGAGGTGGCAGAGTGTGTGGCATTCCTCTGCAGCCCACAGGCAGGCTACATTACGGGCAATGTCATTTCCATCAACGGAGGCCTCTACACCTGATGAACATGTCTGCAAGGCTGTCATTACTGACTTAATATATTATAATGTATATGACCAAGAAGCTATACACATTCTTACTGCTTGGTGCCCTGTCCATGTCCGCTATTGCCCAGACTGCCGATTTCCAAAAGGCGGTTTCACGCTTCAAGGGTGCCACACGTGTCACGGCCGTGGCCACGCGTGTCAACCACAAGGCTGCTGTGGCCAAGGACGACAAGGTGACTGGCACCATGACCATTACTTCGCCCAACAAGATGAACATCTCCGTGGCCGGAGGCAAGGAGCAACTTGACATGAACGGCAACGACTTCTCCATGGTGATGCATGGCAACACGCACAAGACCAACAGCAGGAAGGACAATCAGTTTGTGGCCTTCCAGGCTGTGCTCACGGCCATCATCACCGGTGACTATGCTGGTATCGACCAGGTGTCAGGAGTCAGCATGACCGAGGCGGACGGCATAGTCTCCATCACCATGGACCCCACCGTAGGGCAGGCACAGAAGAAGCGCATGATGTTCACCTCCTTCGTCATCACCTTGGATGTTAAGAAAGGTGAGATACGTACCTTGCGCATGAACGGTCGTGGCAAGAATTACACCGAGTATGCTTTCAGCGGCTTTGTATTCAAGTGACTGACATCCACCTATCTACTATGATGGAGTTGACTGACGTTTGCCGCGTGCCCGTCAAGTTCAGCGAGATAGACTCCATGCGCATAGTGTGGCATGGCAACTATGTGGTCTACTTCGAGGACGGACGTGAGTCCTTCGGGCGACATTTCCCCGGCATGGGTTATGACGTGATGCAGCAGACAGGCATCTATGCCCCCATATATGATGTCCACACCCGCCACTACGCATCTTTGCGCATGGGGGATGTGGCCGTCATCCATACAACGTTCGTACCGAGGCGCGGTGCACGGCTGGACTACAAGTATCGTGTCTATCGCGAGAGCGATGGAGTGCTATGCTGTGAGGGCGAGACCACGCAGCTGTTCATAGATACCAATGGCGATATGATGCTCCAGTTGCCCGACTTTGTGGAGGCTTGGAAGGAGAAGTGGCTGAAAGCGGAACGCGATTAGCACTATGCTCTATCTGCGATAGCAGCACAAGACTGAACTACACATCTTTCGCGCTAATGAAAAAGTACATTTCTTTCGGGGCCGCGCTGGCGGCACTGACTGCATTTTGGGACACCCTCACTTGTTTGCCGGTTCCTCGGCTGGTGGCTTTACCTACGTCAGCGTGTGACGTTGCCTGTGAGGCTGGAGGACATTATGTCGCGTGCGTCCCTCAAGCTGCTTATGTCCTGCCATAGGCTGGTGGCTATGAGTATGCCGGCGAGGGCTATGATGCTGAAGATTAGGCAGGCGAATAGATGGCTGTATTCGTTGATGATGCGTAGCAGAACGAACTGTGTCTCCACTGCGGTGGAGGGCATGGATGCGTCGCCAGACATCAGTATGGCATACAGCATGCCTCCCACGACCAGTCCGCCGCCGAAGGCGCAGAGCATGGCACGGCGCGAGCGGTTCTGTTCCCTGGCCTGCAGTTGTCTGACGTATTCTATTGCATCCATGCGGGTCTGCAGTTGGTTCATGAAGTCTTTGCCGCTCTTCATTTCGGGACGGAAACCATCGAAGAGCTGGTGGAGCGTTCTGTCGCAGTTCTCTTCCTCCATCATGATCAAGTCCTTTTGGTCAAGGTCATTATACTTCTCCTTCATTGTCGTGTCATTTTTGTTTTCAGGTGGTCGCGTCCGCGCGACAATTGTTTCTTCACTGCATCCTCGCTGCACTCCATGATGTGGCTTATTTCGCGGACGTTGTAGCCGTTGATATAGAAGAGCAACAGGGCGGTGCGTTCCTTTGGTGGCAGGGTGGCCAGGGCGAGGTATAGTTCCTGGTAGCGAAATGCCTGGTCGGCTTCACGGGCGGGGTCGCATTGTTGCACGGCCTGTTCCAAGGGTTGTGTGCGTTTAGAGATGCGACTGCGGTCCAGGAAAGTGCGATAGGCTATGCGGCAGATCCATGCGGAGAAGCGGCCTGTGTCGGAGTTGGTCTCTGAGGAGAGGTAGGCCTTGATGAGGCTTTCCTGCGCTATGTCGTCAGCCTCGTCGGCGTTGCCACAGCAGAGAGCCAGCAGGAAGCGCCTAAGGTTCTCCTGACTGGCCTGTACCTGTATAGTAAACTCCTCTCTGCTCATGCTTTACGCTTCCAACTTGGCTTTTGCTTTCATTTCCGCTTCCTCAGTCTCAATTTCCAACTCGCGCTTCATCATTTTCTTGCCAATGACGAATGCAATGATAAGGGCAATTCCCATGAAAGCACATGCGCTGCCATAAAGTATGTAATCTCCGCCTATATAGCCATTATCTACACGGTATATCATCCACAGATCGTATCCAATTAAAGAAAGGCCTAATCCTATGAGTATGCATCCTGTCAGTAATGAAGATACCATTTTTTGTTTCAAGTTTCTTGGTTGTGGGTTGAGCTGCTCTACGAGCTTGGTAATGTCTACCTGGCTGTTGTTCTCTATGGCCAACTTGATTAACTCGCTGCGGCGGTTGGTTTCGTTCATGTGGCTTCTGAAGAATAGCCATACGATACTGACTGGCAATCCGACACAGATGGCAAAGGGGAGAAGGGCATCTTCAAAGATGCTGGCTAACATTTCTGCTACGTTCATAATAATAAGTTTTATAGGGTTGATGACTTGTGTTCTTGAGCCTGCTCATATACATAACGCAGACATGGGGCAAAAGGTGACACCGTAGGGTAACTTTTTTGTATCGTATCGGGAGCCGGGGTGTTTCCGCGTGGTGATGGAACACGTGCCTCATGGTCATTAAAACGAAAGAACTGGTTTATGCAATTGAATAAACCAGTTCTTTGTGTTGAACAAACCGGTTCTTGTAACAGAATAAACCGGTTTACTCTGCAGAGATGCTACAAGTTGCGCCACTGTGCTCCACGAAGCGTATGCTTGGCCATCGTGGGGACTTATGGTTAAAGCGGGATTATGGGCACTTTAAGGTGGTATGTGTGCCCATTTCCTTACTCCGGATTCTTGGAGTCCATGACGATGGTCACGGGACCGTCGTTGCAAAGGCTCACCTGCATGTCTGCACCGAAGCATCCGGTGGATACGGGACGGCCGAGGGTCTCGGCGAGTTGATGCACGAAGTACTCGTAGAGCGGTATGGCTGTCTCCGGACGGGCGGCACGGATGTAGGACGGGCGGTTGCCCTTGCGATACGAGGCCATCAGCGTGAACTGGCTCACTACCAGAGCCTCGCCCCCGGTGTCCAGGATGCTGAGGTTCATCACTCCGTCTGCATCGTCGAATATGCGCAGGCGCGAAATTTTGCCCACAAGCCAGTCGGCGTCGTCGTGGGTATCTTCGGGGGCGATGCCTAAAAGCAACATCATTCCGCGGCCTATGCTGCCCACCGTTTTGCCATCGATGGTGACGGAGGCCGAGGAGACACGTTGTATTACTGTACGCATGTGCTGTCTGTAGTTAAAGTAGCCTGATCTGGCTTCTGTGGGAATGTCTTGCCCTCGCGTATCACTTCCACGGCACGCTGCACAGCAGGGTCGTCCTGATTGAGGAAGCGCAGGTAGTCGTTCATGTCGCTGCTGTTGTAGATGATGCCCGAGTATATGGCGCGATGGAAGAGGTTTCTGCTGCGCTGCAGCATTAGGTTGCGGCGTGGCAGGGAGTGCTTCTGTCCGTAGCGTGCGAAGCTCTCCAGCATGTTGCTCCTGTCCATCCACCGGACCTTGTCCTCCATGGTCTCCAGTGCGGAGAGTGCCTCGCGGTTCTGGTCCACCACCTCAAAGCAGAACTGGGCTATCAGTCCCGTGTAGGCTGCCTCTTTGTAATAGGAAGTGACACCCGTGCTGTCGTCTGGAATGAATATGTCCGGGCGTATGCCGCCGCCTCCGTAGACGGGGCGCCCAAGGGTGGTGTGATAGACGGGGCCGTCCTGGTGTATGGAGTCCTCCACATAGAATTCGCCGCGCTGGTAGCGCATGAGCAACTCGTTCTCGTAGTCCTCGCCATGTCCCTTCTCATAGGGTTTCTGTATGCAGCGTCCGGATGGAGTGTGGTAGCGGGCTATGGTCAGGCGTACCACGCTGCCGTCCTTGAACTCCATGGGCTGCTGTACCAGTCCCTTGCCAAAGGAGCGTCGGCCTATGATGGTGCCACGGTCGTTGTCCTGTATTGCTCCGGCAAAGATCTCGCTGGCTGAGGCGCTGATCTCGTCCACCAGCACTACGAGGGGTAGGGACTTGAACGATCCGTATCCGTTGGAGACGTAGTCCTCTCGCTTCACTTTGCTGCCTTCTGTGTAGACTATCAGGCGTCCCTCGGGCAGGAACTCGTTGGCCATCTGTATGGCTATGTGCATGTATCCGCCCGTGTTGCCCCTCAGGTCCACTATCAGGGACTTCATGCCGCCAAGCCCCAGTCGTGCCAAGGCGGTGATCATCTCGGCATAGGTCTGTTCGCCGAACTTCTTCACGCGTATGTAGCCTATGTCATCGTCCATGATATAGGCGGCATCCACGCTCTCCACGGGTATGTCACCACGTACCACGTTGAAGGTCAGCGGTTCGGCATTGCCGTGGCGCACCACCAGCAGTCTTACCTCCGTGCCTTTTTCGCCCTTGATGTGCTTCATCACTTCGGTGGACTGCATCCGGCACAGGTTGGTGTCGTTGGCCGAGATGATGCGGTCGCCGGCCAGCATGCCCACCTTCTCGGCGGGGCCGCCGTGTATGATGTTCATTACAGTGGCCGTATCGTTCTCCATGCGGAAGCTGATGCCTATGCCGGAGAACGAGCCTTTCAGCTCCTCGCTGGCTTGCTTGGAGTCTTTGGCCGGTATGTAGGCAGAGTGTGGATCCAGCTTGGACAGTATTTCCGGCAGGGCGTCCTCTACCAGGGCGTTCATATCTACGGTGTCCACGTAGTTGTTCTCCACCAGTTGAAGCAGGTTGTTCAGCTTGTTGCCTCCAAAGTCTATGATGCTGAACCTGTCGCTGCCGAAGTGTGATGTGAGGAATGTGCCTAAGACTATTCCCAATGCCATGCTGATGGATATGATCAGCGGCGTGCGTGCATCGTCGATGAGCACCGAGTCCACCTCGTCGATAATACAGAAATGCAGATCCCTCAACACAAGCTGTTCCTTGTAGAGCACCATGTTATCTCTCAG
>DBLZ01000102.1:14317-14666 GCA_002297545.1 Prevotellaceae bacterium UBA711
GATATGATCAGCGGCGTGCGTGACGAGTGTTTCATGTATATATCATATATATAATGTACAATAGTGTGGGGAGGTGGTGGCGTAGTGTTGTCATGGAGTGGTGTGTTCGGTGGGGTCGTCATCCATGGGCATGAACTCCACATCTATGCCAGCCCGTTGCAGCAGGTCTACGCCGTCGGTCAGGCGGTATTCGCGGCCATAGACTACGCGCTTGATGCCGGCCTGGATGATCAGCTTGGAGCACTCTATGCAGGGCGAGTCCGTGACGTAGAGTGTGGCCCCGTCGGAGTTGTTGCCCGAGCGTGCTATTTTTGTGATGGCGTTGGCCTCGGCATGCAACACATAGGGG
>DBLZ01000009.1 GCA_002297545.1 Prevotellaceae bacterium UBA711
GGGACACCGGGGCTTCGGGCTGGCGCCCTCAGCACAGAAAGGCAAAGAGAGAGGAGACATAGGGAGAGAGGGAGAGGGAGAGGGAGAAGGAGAAAGAATGAATTCACAGAATTATCTACATAGCATCGGTTCAAATTCCTTGACTGCATGGCGGAAGATCTCTACAGCCTCTTCTATAGTACACTGCATACGGCCACCGGATGCATTTTTATGACCACCGCCGTTGAAAAAGCGTGCAGACATTTCGTTGCAGGGGAAGTCATCAACACTTCTTAGGGAAAACTTGACAAAGCCCGGATGTTCTGTGTCCTCGCTAATAAGAGCGGACAGTCGCAGGCCCTGCACTTGCAAAGGCATATTTACGATACCCTCTGTATCACCATTCTTGACTCCAAGCATGCGGCGCTCCTTATTGGTAAGTGTCATAACGGCTGTATTCATACCCTGTATAAGCTCCATTTTCACATACAGGAGATAGCCTATGAGGCGCATGCGGGCCGGAGAAGCGGTCCAGAACACGTTGCGATAGATTTTATCCTTATCAATTCCACGAGACAGCAACAGGCTGACACACTCGTAGATGACGCTACGCGTGGAAGCGTATGTAAATGCCCCGGTGTCAGTCATCATGCCTGTGTAAAGGCATGTGGCTTCCTGAGTGGACATATCCCCACCCTCCCCCATTTGACACATGAGATGGCAAATCACCTCACATGTAGCACACATGTCGGGATGAGACAACTGCAAGTTACAAAATCCCTCGGCAGGGTGGAGATGATGATCCACCATCAACATAAACAATCCTCCGGTCTCACGGCTACAATCAGAACACTCACACAATATGCCCTCCATTTCCAATGCCCGTGAAGGCTCATTCATATCACAGACCCACAGGAGGTCTGCCTGTCGAAGGAAGTCGTCTGCCTTGGCAGTATTTTTGTCGTAACGAATGACCTGATCTGCACATGGCATCCAACGAAGGAAATCCGGGAAACGATTGGGCACAATCACGCAACATTCTTTTCCCAAGCGCATCATCCATGCCGCAATGGCAAGAGTGCTCCCCATGGCATCCCCATCGGGATTCACATGACAAACACAAGCTACCCGGCGGGCCTCATCAATCTTACGTCTCAGGAGCTGCAACTGCTCCTCATCCAATATCCGTTCCATAATAGGGGCAAAAGTACGAAAATAAATCGAGATAACCACCATGTTGCTTTGTTTTCCAAAGGCTTATTCGTAACTTTGCACCCCACCGTAAGGCTTCAGCCATATATATAGAACACCGACTTGACATTGATACTATGGAAAGAAAAGACCTGAAAATAGTCTACATGGGCACGCCAGACTTTGCCGTACCCACCTTGGAAAGGCTTATTGCCGAAGGATATAACGTCGTGGGCGTGATCACCATGCCAGACAAGGCCATTGGCCGTCACCAAAGCCAATTGCAGGCTTCCCCCGTCAAGGAATGCGCCCAAAAGCACGGCATCCGCGTGTTGCAACCCGAACGTCTGAAGGACGAAACATTCCTGACCGAGTTGCGCAGTCTGAATGCCGACCTGCAAATCGTAGTGGCATTCCGCATGCTTCCCGAAGTCGTGTGGGCCATGCCGCGCATGGGAACATTCAACCTGCATGCTGCCCTGTTGCCGCAATACCGTGGTGCCGCCCCCATCAACTGGGCCATCATCAACGGAGACAGCGAAACCGGCATAACGACATTCTTCCTTGACCATCAAATAGATACAGGCCAAATAATTCAGCAAGAGCGTGTACCCATCGGTGCAGATGACAACGTGGAGGACGTACACGACCGGCTGATGACATTAGGAGCCGAACTGGTAACAAAGACAGTACAAGACATCATCGACGGCAAGGTCACTCCCATCCCGCAAGAACAGATCCACACCGACGCCCCACTGCGTCCGGCACCCAAGATTTTCCGCGAGACGTGTCAGATACAATGGAGCAGACACACCATGGACACGGCCCACAACTTTGTGCGCGGACTCAGTCCATATCCCGGAGCCTGGACCACCCTATTATCCCCGGACGGAAAGGAAACAGTGGTAAAGATTTATCGTACAAGAAAGGAGCCGCTACCCAACAGCACAAATCAGCCGGACACAGCCTCCCCCACCCTATTGACCGGCATCAATGAGAATGCCTCGCTGGCAATAGCCCTTCCCGGAGGCTTGCTACACATCCTGGAATTGCAGATGGCAGGCAAGAAGCGCATGAGTGCCGCGGACTTCCTGCGTGGCACTTCGCTGGAGGGATGGCGTCTGGCCGTTACCACTGAATGACATAGTAGAGAGAGAGTTTGTTTGTGTGTGACCTTTGCCCTCGCACCGAATCCTGCCCCTCAAACACACAAGAGCCAAGGAACG
Organism: Prevotellaceae bacterium UBA711; assembly: GCA_002297545.1. Lineage (GTDB taxonomy): Bacteria > Bacteroidota > Bacteroidia > Bacteroidales > Bacteroidaceae > Physcousia. Next base: position 2,397 of record DBLZ01000009.1, read on the forward strand.
AAACAAAGGACGTCCTTGGCTCTTGCATTTTATCCTGGGCAACAAGCTGATGTTACTTCACATGCACATTGCCGAATGGTATGTTGATACCCATTGTCAGGCCGGTGTGACTGCTCAGAGGCATGCCCTGCTTGGAGAACTTGCCCATCATATGGTCCATGCCCAAGAAGAGGTTGAAGCCCTTTGGATGTATATTGGCCACCCAACCGAAGCTGGTGCCCATGGTACCGAAGCCCACGTTGATGCTGGCCTCGAACCACTTTACGGGAGAAACGGTAGCACTGAAACGCTCCTCGTTCCACGAATACCCACCTTGGATGCGTGTGGTACTGAGGAAGCCGGCACTCAGTTTCTTATAGAAAGGCATCTGATACTCCACACCTATGTTCAGCGTAGCGCCCAACATGCTGGTAGACTTCCTGACACCACCGTCCTGCAGGGCCATCAAGGCAGAGAAGCGGTCGGCATAGCCATCGGTCTGTTCGCCGGCAGGCGTACCCGTGCCGTTGTTTACCTGGAAGTCGTTGAGACCTGTGAACTCTATCTCCTTGCCCAGGTTTTGAGCAACATGCGTCTCGTTCCAGGATATGAAGCCCAGGTCCAGCAATGATGCACTCACCGTCATGCCCTCAAGCCAGCCCTGTTCTCCGAGGTCCCACTCGGCACCCAGGTCAAAACCCAAGCCCCAGCCATTGAGACCGGCGCCATCCACATCCACATTGTCGAAGTTAATCTGCTCGTAAGGCGTCCCATCGTTGAACTCCTTCCGGTCCATTTCGCCCCACGTGAATCCCTTGATGCTGACCTCGGCCTGAGCATCGGCCGTAAGGATCCACTTGTCGGGGGCTGCCAGCTTAAGGGCCGCATTCTCCATGTTGACCTTAACGTGGCCTCCACCCAGGAGTACCTTCAGCTTGCCGCCCACGCGCCACGCATCGTTTACCTGACGGCTGTGACCAAAGCCTATTTCTGCCCATGCAGAAGCATCCATTCTGAGCCCGCTGAGATCATAGTCCTTATTTGTCAGCGACTTTGCAGCCTCGAAAAGCTCATACGGCGCGCTGAACCCCAAGTTGGATCGCATGCTTACATTGAACGTATTGAAACCGCCCCAAGCATGGAAACCGAAGCCCAGTATGTCCATGTTCATGTCCATGCGCGTGTGATTGGTGGAAGAGAAGCCGGATAAAGCCTCGGCCACCGATATGTCTGGATGCAGGAATGTGGTCAGCCGGCCTTCGTTGTTGAACTTGAGCACATCCGTTGCAGCAAGGTTGCCGGACATACCCATGTTGATGTTGCCCAACACAGGGATGGACACATAGCCCTTGCGGTCATAGTCCTTGGCAGGATTCATACGATGACCGTAGGTGTAGCCATCCAGAAAGTAGGCACTGTTGAGGTTCTGAGCCGATGCCATGCCACAGCCTACCACTGCCATCGCACCCATGAAGTATCTGAGATTTGTCTTCATCGTCTTGTATCTTAATATAGTAAGTTATGTGTTCTTTGATGTTATTCCACAAGCATTAGTTGGCATCGTAGCTGACGCCGCCCTTAAGAGTAATCCTGATATTCGTCAACTTTACATACGCATTCTCCATCAACTTGCCATCCCCCTCGGCCACGGCACGATAGACAAACTTGTCCATGCTCTCCAGCAGCTCACGCATGGTGTGGCCCTCCGTAGGCTTGATGGTCAGCCTGATGTCCTGAGAAGAGAACTCCTCTGTGCCCTTGTGTGCATTGATGATGACATCGTCCACGGTGACGATATTGTCATCACCCACCAGGCTTTTACCATTGATGTCCTGTGCATCCACACTGAGGGCGAGGCTCATGGGGAAGTTGGTCTCCACCACTGCGGCTATCTCAATGGCCTTGGTACTCATCTTGTTCACATCCTCCAAGTCACCGGACAGGCCTTCCTCCACGCCACGATAAACCAGTCGGGTTCCCTCGCCCAGCTCCAGCGGAGTATATACCATGTAATCAAATGTTATATGGTAGATGTCCGTATTGCCTTCCTGCGGCAAAGATATGGGAGCACCGGCCTTGGCATCCATGATGAGATCGCTCACCTGCACATCCACCGTCTTGGGCAACTTGGCCAGCAGGCTGCCAAGGTCGTCTATGCGTACGTTCTGCACCGGTTTGCCCTGATACAGCTCATCCTCTGGCATGAGCAGACCGTCGAAATGCTCGGCCACACACAACACGCACTCGCTGTTGGCAGGCAACACTATCTCATCGCTCCGGCGCTGCACTGGCTTGGTACCATCGTCATACAGACTGGTGAGTATGACGTTTGTCCTGGCCTCCACGGGCATTTCGTTCTTTACAGCCACATAGAACACCGGAGTCTTCAGAATCAGGTTCACCTCCGGCTCGTTGAGGAAGTCGGGCAGGTCACTCATGTCTATCGGAGCTATCTTGTCCACATTGGTCTTTACCGTACCGACGAAGCTCGTAGCACCTATGCTGTTGTTAAATTCAGCAGAACCTTTGAGTTGCATGCGTGAGGGGCATATAGCATCGTAGTTGCCTCCATTGGCGTTGAGTGTGTTCTTCTGGCTCTGCGTGAGTTTGTCGGTGTTGAACTCGCCGGACTCGATGCGGAATGTGCCGCCCAGTACGAACCTACCATTCACCGCAACCTCGTGTCGGGCATAGTGGAACGTCAGGTCCACGCCGCGTCCCATCACGGCCTTTTCAAGCGTCAGGATTATATGCACGTCGTTTCTTGCACCCAGCACGGCGGCCTGGGCATTGTTGGCAAAGCGGACTATGGCATTCGCGTTGTCGATGCTGCGCACCGGTGCCGTTGCCGTCTTTCCATCGGGAGTCCTATACCGGAGCACGGCCTCCTTGACAAACATACCCTTGGGTATGGCCAGACTGATGTCGTCGAGGTGCACACGGTCTATGAAGGCATACTGGCCGCCAAAGGCAAGCGCCAACTTCATATCTATCTTGGTATTGTCCACAAAGTTCAGTTCCTGCAGCGACACGATGTCCTTGGGCACACCACCGAGGGGATCGTTGAAGATCATGCAGTATGCGTCGTTATCGTTGGGAATAGTGTATCTGTAGGTACGGCCAGAGACCGATGTGCCCTGGTCCTTTGCCACAGGAGCCTCGAATTCGGTCAGTTCGGGCTTGGTGATGGTCACCGAACTGATGTCGATGTCGGGAACATGTGCGTTGCCATCATCCACAAGATAGAACTCTCCGTTCACCACCTTCACTACGCCATCCTCCGTCTCCTCCAGGAAGCTTTTCAGAAGGATGTCACCGGTGCTGCTCTGAGGCAACGTCAGGTCACCGGATGTGCTTACGGTCATGTCCACATCGTCCAAGTCATACCTGTCGTCCACACAGGAGGCAAGCGTACACGCTGTCAAGGCAACAAGGCCAAGCTTGAAATACTGATTTGTCATCATTTGTATTAACGTTAATTAAAATTGTTCATTGCACATGGGTGCCTGCCACTATCAAGAGACGCACCTAACGATGCCACAAAGATACGATAAAAATACAAATAACTACTAATCTCCCTACGATTTTATTACCTTAAAACAATGTAGCGACATACATCATGATATGATTGAACCGATCCAACATCCCGTCTGCCAGCCAAACGCACCACGGGATACCGATGCCAACGCCACGTGGCACACGTTCCGTTTCCATGAGCCGGGAACATGATACCCACAGGGACGGACACAGAAGAACCGGTTTATCGGCCAACACTTTCCGGTTTATTCATTCTGATATTCCGGTTTATACGGATGAATAAACCGGAATATGCAAGCTGCATGTCGTGGAGGCGCTCCCCACTTCCCGAGGCACCACGCCGCATGGAGCGCAAGCCAACGGTATGGCCCGCAGACAGGCGCGACATACTACATAGCCGCGATTGCCGACTCTCTCCACAATGAGAACCGGACATGGGCACAAAAGAAAGCCGGGAACGCA
>DBLZ01000046.1 GCA_002297545.1 Prevotellaceae bacterium UBA711
CGCTCTTCGGACTGCGGCGTTCCGGCCGTGGCGCCGCGCCGTATGGCAATAACGTTCACTGCGCCTATCTTCCGCGCCTCGGGGCTGATGTCGTCCAGCTGCGGGATGATGGCCTCCTTGTGCGGTATGGTGCAGTTGAGTCCGCGCAGCATGGGGTGTTGTCTGACGATGTCGCGCAACATTCTTGCGTCTGGTATCTCGAAGTTCAGATATTCGGCATCGATGCCCTCCCTCATGAACTTTTCGGTGAAGAACCGCCTGCTGAAGCTATGCCCCAAGGGGTAGCCTATAAGTCCGTATTCCGTCATTTGGCCGTAATGTGAAAACAACCTTGTTTTACCTCGTACTTGATGTGGCACAAACCCTCCCTGCGCACGTCGCGCAACACTTCTGCCAAAATCCACTTCAGCGTGTCGTTCTGTACGTCGCGCCGGCTCTCGTTGGGCGGAGTCACGGTGTGATACCTGTTGTAGGGTATGTCGAACGTAGTTCCGTAGCGGTGGCATGATTCGGGAGATGCGTTGGGGTTGATGCGCATCAGTCGGTGTACATCCTCCTCGGTGCGCAATACGCTGCTCACCAGTATCTTGTGCAGAGGTATGCCCTTGACGTGCAACGAGTCCAGATAGTTCCTGGCGATGGTCTCCAGTATCATTGCCGCATGTGGCACCAGATACGGTATGCTGCGGTTCATGTCGGGGTCAATCCTGTAGTACGGGTTGGAGCCGATGTACACCAGTTCCTTTTTCCTGTTTTCTGCCTCCTCGCGGTTTTGCACCGGACGTATGCCGTGTTTGCGTGCGCTCTTTATCTGTTCGTCCTGCAAATCGGGGAAGCAGTTTGTGTACGATGGCACGGAGTATATGGGATGTGGTCTGTTGCCTTTTCGTGTGGTTGTGATGACCTGCCTCGGTTCCGTGTGGGGCATCTCCTGTGCGACGCTGTCGTGCATCGCTACGCTGTCCTGTGTGCCGGCATTTCGTGCCGGCACACAGGACACTATGTTATTCTCGTTTTCGGAGGGTTGCACCGTGCTGCACCCCGTTGCCCATCGTATCAGTCCCAGTATCCCTACCACGCTGCAAAAGGTGGCCAGGTAATAGTTTTTCTTAAGTCGTCTCATGGTTTTCGGCACAAAGTTACGGCAAAACGGGTTATATTCCAAATATAATGCGTAACTTTGTCCTCAAAATAACACGACTTGCCCACTTAATGATAGAAAAGCATATCATACTGGAAGACGTTGACCCTGTGGTGTTCTACGGGGTGAACAATGCCAATATCCAGATGGTAAAAGCCTTGTACCCCAAGCTGCGTATCGTGGCTCGCGGCAATGTGTTGCATGTGATGGGCGACGAGTTGGAGATGTCGGCCTTGGAGGAGAGCGTGGAGAAGTTGCAGCAGCACTGCCTGAAGTACAACAGTCTCACAGAGGAGGATATACTCCACATTCTGCGGGGTGAGCGGGTCAGCCGCGACGGAGTGGAAGGCGTGGTGGTCTACAGCGTCACGGGTAAGCCCATTGCGGCACGCAGCGAGAACCAGCAGAGGCTGGTGAAGGCATATCAGGAGAACGATATGATCTTTGCCACGGGCCCGGCAGGTAGCGGCAAGACCTACATGAGCATAGCCCTGGCGGTGCGCTCCTTGAAAAACAAGGAGATACGCAAGATAATCCTCTCCCGTCCTGCCGTGGAGGCAGGCGAGAAGTTGGGCTTCCTGCCCGGTGACATGAGAGACAAAATTGATCCCTATCTGCAACCACTCTATGATGCCCTGGAGGACATGATCCCTGCCCAGAAGTTGCGCGAGATGATGGAGCATAATATCATACAGATAGCTCCCCTGGCCTTCATGCGCGGCCGGACGCTGAACGATGCTGTTGTCATACTGGATGAGGCTCAGAACACCACCACGGCGCAGATCAAGATGTTCCTCACCCGCATGGGTGTCAATACCAAGATGATCGTCACCGGCGACTGTTCCCAGGTGGACCTCCCTCGCGGGATACGCAGCGGATTGTCCGAGGCCATGGAGATACTGCAAGGCGTGCCGGGCATAGGCTTTGTGCAGATGACCCGCAAGGACATCGTGCGCCACAGGTTGGTGACCAGGATAGTGGAGGCATACGACAAGCATAAGCATCTAACAGACAACATACAATCATGAAAGCATTAACCCGTACCGATTTCAGCCTGCCCGGGCAGGTGAGCGTTTATCACGGCAAGGTCCGCGACGTGTATGACATCAATGGTGACCTTCTGGTGATGGTGGCCACAGACCGCATTTCGGCCTTCGATGTCATTCTTCCCAAGGGCATCCCCTTCAAGGGACAGTGCCTCAATCAGATTGCCGCCTCCTTCCTGGATGCCACCTCCGACATTGTTCCCAACTGGAAGCTGGCCACACCCGACCCCATGGTTACTGTGGGACTGAAGGCCGAAGGTTTCCGTGTGGAAATGATCATCCGCGGTTACCTTACCGGTTCTGCCTGGCGTGAGTACAAGAACGGTTGTCGCGAGATTTGCGGTGTGCGTCTGCCCGACGGCATGCGCGAGAACGAGCGTTTCCCCGAGCCCATCATCACTCCCACCACCAAGGCTGAGGAGGGGCACGACGAGAACATCAGCAAGGAGGAAATCATTGCCAAGGGCATCGTAAGCCGCGAGGACTACGAGCAGATGGAGAAGTACACCCGCGCCCTCTTCCAGCGTGGCACCGAGATTGCTGCAAAGATGGGCCTGATATTGGTGGACACAAAGTACGAGTTCGGCAAGCGCGACGGCAAGGTTATTCTCATTGACGAGATACACACGCCCGACAGCTCACGTTATTTCTATGCCGAGGGCTACGAGGAGAAGTTTGAACAGGGGCAGCCTCAGAAACAGCTCTCCAAGGAATTTGTGCGCCAGTGGTTGATAGAGCACAATTTCATGAACCGCCCTGGCGATGTCATGCCCGAAATCACCGACGAGTACGCACAGAGCGTCAGTGACCGCTATATAGAACTATACGAGCACATCACCGGAACAAAGTTCGTGCCTGCCGACAGCGATGGAGACATCCAGGCACGCATAGAGCGCAATGTAACAGAGTGGCTGGAGGCCAACAAGTAACCTCTGCTGCGAGGCATGGCATATAATCAAGAGGAAATCAAGCCATACTCCCGTCAGGGGGAAAAGGTACAGCAGGTGGAGGCAATGTTCGATGGCATTGCTCCCACCTATGACTTTCTTAACCATGCCCTCAGCCTGGGCATAGACAAAGGGTGGCGTAAGAAAGCCATCCGTGCTTTGGGACAATATGCTCCACAGCGTGTCCTTGATGTGGCCACCGGCACAGGAGACTTCGCCCTGCTCACCGCACGCCTGCTGCACCCCGGGGAAATTGTTGGTGTTGATATTAGCGAAGGCATGATGGAAGTGGCGCGCCGCAAGGTGGAGGAACAGACCGGGGCGCTGCGAGGTACGCAAATAAGTTTCCGTAAGGACGACTGCATGCACCTCGGTTTCTCGGATGCTGTGTTCGATGCCGTCACCGTGGCCTACGGTGTGAGGAATTTTCAGGACCTTGATGCAGGGCTGGCAGAGATGTACCGTGTGCTCCGTCCAGGAGGCCACCTGTTGATAGTTGAACTTGCCACACCGCCGCACTTTCCCATGCGCCAGCTTTTCTATCTTTATTCTCATGTAATCATGCCCTTGGTAGGCCGTATGGTCAGCGGAGACAGCCGTGCATACACTTATTTGCCTGCCACCATGGAGGTTTTTCCTCAGGGCGAGGTGATGGAGGGCATTCTGCGCAAGGCCGGTTTTGCCGATGTACAATGGCGCCGATTTACTTTCGGTATCTGCACGATGTATCTGGCAGGGAAGTAGTACGATGGTCAAGTGCACAGGTTTGCCAATTGCGCAACCACTGGTTTCGCAATTAGGCCAGTGTAATGTAATACTTCCCATAAGACATTTGCCGTGGGCGCATAATCTCATACTGCTGCAGCAGGTCAAGGACATCCGTGCACGTTATTGGTATATGATACAATGTATAACCTCGCATTGGTCAAAACGTTACCTCCAGGAAGCCATAAGACTTGACGATTACGGCAAGCATGGGGCGTTGGCAAACAATTTCGCAGACACCCTGCCGGCGCCTGAGGCCGATGATGTGAAGTTGATGCTCAAAGACCCGTACATATTCGATATGTTGACGTTTACCGGGCAATACAATGAGCGTGATGTGGAAATCGGCTTGGTCATGCACGTAGAGAAGTTTCTTGTTGAAATGGGGGCCGGTTTTGCCTTCATGGGGAGACAGTATCATATAGAGGTGTCTGGCGACGACTACTATATCGACATATTGATGTACAATGTCTTTCTACACCGCTATTTGGTGATTGAGTTGAAAGACACGGAGTTCATGCCAGAATATATCGGCAAATTGAATTTCTATTGCTCTGCAGTGGACGACATCCTTTGTCGTGAGGGCGATAATCGTACCATCGGGTTGCTGCTTTGCAAGACCAAAGACCGTATCAAGGCCGAATACGCTTTGCGTGATATACAGAAGCCTATAGGCATTTCCGACTACGAACTGGGACAAGCATTACCCAAAAACTTCCGCGGCAGCCTGCCAACTATTGAAGAAATAGAGCAAGAGCTGGAGGCCAACATTTAAGAAAGCTGATGTGACTTATGGCTTACCACCATTGACGGTCTAATGGCCGGATTGGCTTAAACGCGAGGCTATGTAAATGGTGGTGTGAAAGGTGTTATCTGTACATGCCGGGCTTTTTGTTGGGCATTTATTACCGAAATGTCGGGAGTTATTTGTATCTTTACGCGAATTATATATAATAACAAGGTATATTATGTCACTGAAGAAGCATGTCATAGACCTGAAAGTGGTTTCGCGCGTGGCTTTGGGCGACCGTTTTGTGTTGCTCAAGTGCACCGACTCTGTTGCACAGTTGCCCCCGATGATGCCGGGACAGTTTGCCCAGTTACGTGTAGATGGCAGCAAGGAGACATTCCTGCGCCGTCCAATTAGCATCAACTATGTGGACACCAAGACCAATCAGATATGGTTCCTCATTCAGTTGGTGGGTAGTGGCAGCCGTGCCCTCGGCCGTTTGAACGAGGGCGACACGCTGAATGCACTACTGCCTTTGGGCAACGGCTTCTCCATGCCCGTGAGTGCATCACAGAAGCACTTGCTGGTTGGTGGAGGCGTGGGTACGGCACCCATGCTCTATATGGGAGCGCAGATGGCCCTCATGGGCATGCGGCCCACGTTTCTGTTGGGAGCGCGCACCAAGGATATGCTCCTGCAGATAGAAGAATTTGAACGTGTCGGTGATGTGTATGTGACCACAGAGGACGGTTCGGCAGGAGAGAAGGGTTTCGTTACCCAGCACTCCATACTGCAGAAGCAGAAGTTTGACCGCATTTCGGTCTGCGGCCCGTCGCCCATGATGAAAGCTGTGGCCCGTGTGGCCCGCGAGAAAGGTATCCCCTGCGAGGTGTCGCTGGAGAACATGATGGCATGTGGCCTGGGCGCATGCCTCTGCTGCGTGGAGAAGACTGTGAAGGGCAATGTGTGCGTTTGCACCGAGGGCCCTGTATTCGATATTAAGGAACTAACTTGGGAATAGTATGGCAAATCTGACAACAAACATAGGTGCCCTGGAGATGAAGAATCCCGTGATGACGGCCAGCGGCACCTTTGGTTACGGTATAGAATTTAGCGACCTTGTGGACCTTTCCGGCATTGGCGGCATCATTGTGAAGGGGACAACGTTTTATCCGCGCCAGGGCAATGACTATCCCCGTATGGCGGAAACGCCGAGTGGCATGCTCAACTGTGTGGGCCTGCAGAACAAGGGCGTGCGGTATTTCTGCGAGAGCATTTATCCGAAGATACGCAAGATAGACACACAGATGGTGGTGAACGTCTCCGGCTCTTCACCCGAGGACTATGCCAGATGCGCCGAGTGCATAGCGGACTTGGAGGATATACATGCCATAGAACTGAATATATCTTGTCCCAACGTGCATGATGGTGGCATGGCTTTCGGTGTGACAACCGAGGGTGCTGCCGGTGTGGTGCGTGCGGTGAGAAAGGCCTATGCCAAGACACTGATAGTGAAGCTTTCACCAAATGTCACCGATATCGTAAGCATAGCCAAGGCTGTGGAAGCCGAAGGTGCCGATGCGGTGAGCCTGATAAATACGCTCATGGGCACGGCCATTGATATAGAAAAGCGTCGTCGCATGTTGTCAATCGGTACGGGCGGACTGTCTGGTCCCTGCGTGAAGCCAGTAGCTTTGCGTATGGTGTACCAGGTGGCGCATGGTGTGAAGATTCCGGTAATAGGACTTGGCGGTATTGCCAGTGCCAAGGATGCAATAGAGTTCATCATGGCCGGAGCCAGTGCCGTAGAGATAGGTACTGCCAATTTCATAGATCCTGCCATTTCGGTCAAGGTTGCCCGCGGCATAGACGAATGGCTGGACGCGCACAAGGTGGCCTCGGTTAGGGATATCATTGGTGTGGCTGAGTAGTAAGGCTGAAGCAAAACAGTTCGGTCAAATGTGTATGCTACGCAATGCGATGACCGCGATAGGACGTGGGATAGGGCAGGTGATGTTTCAGGAGAACGCCTTATCCGGCCTCTTGATGCTGGCGGGACTGGCCTGTGGTTCATGGCAGGCTGCAGTTCTGGCACTGTCTGGGAATATCGTGGGTGCGCTGACTGCCTATGTCGTCGGTTATGACAGGGAAGACATACGACGTGGACTGTATGGCTTCAATGGCACGTTGGTGGGAATAGCTATCGGTGTGTTCTTTACATTGGAGGTGTGGACGTTGATGCTGATGGCGATGGGGGCGGCGTTGTCATCGCTACTATACCGACGTTGGCCCATGCGTAATGTGATACCTCCGTTCACGGCACCTTTTATTGTTGTGACTTGGTGTCTGTTGGCTTTGGTGCATTGGCAAAGCCCGGAATTATTGTTGCCATCGTCGCCTGCGATGGTGGAGAGAGTGCCAGATGTGTCCGGAGCCTTTTGCCGTAATATCGGTCAGGTGATGTTTCAGGGCGCGACATCATGGAGTGGCGCTCTGTTTCTGCTTGGCATTATGGTCAATTCACCACGTCATGCTGTTGTGGCAGTGATGGGGGCAGTATTGCCTTTGCTGCTCTTCCTTAAAATGGATGGAGGTTTGGCGGAATACAACAACGGCCTATTGGGTTACAATGCCGTGTTGTGTGCCATGGCAGTGGATGCAAAAGGGTGTCGGGATTTCCTGTGGGGCGTGGTTTCTGTCATATTGTCCCTTGTTCTTCAGGTCTTAGGCATGAAATGTGGATGCATCACCCTCACTGCACCATTTGTCATAGCTATGTGGATGACAATGATGCTGCAGCGTATATACAGACCTAAAACAATGTCACAGCAATAGTGCGTAAAGGCAATATGCTTCGCGCGCGTATTATTATATAAAGGTGTAAAACTGGAGACAGGCCGAAACTGGCAATCTTTTCATAGGTTTTTGGTTCGTTTGACATTTGGAGTGCACTCCAAATCCCTAAAGCCCCCCCAAAAAAACGAGATTGAGGGCAGGCCGTAGCGAGATACGTATTTTTGACTCTATTAGAGTCGGGGGCATGACTCTATTAGACTCTCGCCCCTGACATCAGTAGACTCTCGTCCGTGTTTCTATTGGACTTTCGGATGCGTACAAACTTTATTGCTCAATCGAGAAGCCCCTTGATTTATTGGATGAGCCTATTCTGCGTGCATCACCTCGCGCAGATGCATGTTATCATACCGCACGATAACCATGATAACACATATTATATACAATCCGTCCATTGCTGGCATCATTAGAAATATCGGATGAACCAGGTTTTTCTGATTCTGGCATAAAGCACTTGGTTTATAATAAACGAGAGATATAAATTTCCACAAAGCCGTTTGATAAAAGAATAAATTTCATACCTTTGCAGAAAGAATAAGGGGAAAGCGATTATGTCGGAAGCTGAAATGAAATCGTATCGGTTTGGCACTGGTAAGGAGCCATCAGATGAAATGCTGGAACAGGTAATGAAAGAAGTTGCCGAGGATGCCCGTGAACGCTCAAAGAAAGCGGAAAAGGCCTACTTTGAACAGATGTGCCGGAATATCAAAGACCATAAGGTGCAATTGGCAGAACGTATAAACCGCATCATCAATGGATAAGGCTGGACATAAACCGGAGTTGATAATCATTGCTGGTCCGAACGGGTCTGGTAAAACTTCCGTGACCAAAAGGTTCTTGCATCATGAATGGGCTGAAGGCACAGAATATATCAACCCAGATGAAGTGGCTAATGATATGTTTGGTGACTGGAACTCAAAAGAAGCAGTCCTCAGTGCTGCCAATTATTGTGCGGAGTGGCGTGAGAAATGCTTGACTGACAGGAAAAGTTTTGTTTTCGAAACGGTAATGTCTGCTATGGATAAGGTCGATTTTATAGCCAGGGCTAAAAAGTGTGGTTATTTCATCCGCCTGTTCTTTATTTCAACGGAGAGCCCCAAAATCAATGCTGCACGAATTGCAGACAGGGTAATGCAAGGCGGACACGATGTGCCTATCACGAAAATAGTGTCGCGCTATTATAAATCAATTCAAAATTGCAAGGCCGTTTCTTCCATCGTGGATCGCCTCTACGTCTATGACAATTCCGCTGACGGAGAAGAGGCAAAGATACAATTTCGTTTAGTAAATGGTGTTATTGGTAAAATGTATGTAACAGAGGTGTCTGAATGGGCACAAACCATATTACCGGATAACAATGAGGTTCAAGTTTAAGATTCAACAATACCAGACCGATGCCGTGGAAAACACGGTGGCGGTGTTTACAGGGCAACCGTCTCACGGAATGGCCGTATATCGTATCGACCCCGGAAAAAGAGAGAAGAAATTATTTGATGAGGATGACTTGGCCGGCTACCGCAACCATCATTTGGAATTGGACGGACAGGCACTGCTTCGGAATATCCATACCGTACAGAACCTGTATGACATAATGCCATCTGATTATCAACACCCAGGCCTTTGCCGCCTCGCTGAAAGAGGGCGGGCGTAGCAAGGAAAGCCGTATCCAGTAGGCAATTATGCTCCCGACTGGGCTATTGCCATGAAGAGGGATGGAGTAAGGCATACATTCTTCATTGCAGAAACCAAAGGTTCGCTGTCTTCAATGGACTTGACTGCCATAGAAAAGGCCAAAATCAACTGTGCGAAAAAATTGTTCAACTCAATTTCATCTGCCAAAGTGAAGTACCACAAGGTAGCCACCTACCAGGACTTGATAGACGAAATGAACTCAGTGGGGTAAAGGGTGGTTCCGGGCTTCCTGGCAAACAGGCCGGCCACATCGGAATAAACGCCATAAAACACCATTGGCCATGGATAGGGTTGCCTTATGGCGTATTGTCTGTCGGCCGGTCAGTTTTCTTTTTGACTCTTGGCCAGTTGATAAGAGTTGTACACGTTGTGCCAGATGCTGTAGAACCCGCCGGCTATGCTACTGAGCGGATCCATGAACGTGTAGCCGCACCAGATGGAGAAGATGGTGTTTTTCTGACCAAGCCCTTGCGTGGAGCTGATGACTTCGTCGGGGGTGTATTGGCTCATGTGCTTGCCCATCCATCGTCCGAAAGAGAACTGTATGACGCAGGCAATAAGGCTGCTGACCGCTATGGCTACCTGTGGCAGGATGCCATGTCCGGCGCTGATGCTGTGGTGCATGGTCTTGACGCTTACGGCTATGGCCAGGGACAGTGCAATCATCCACAGATAAAATGCGGCATTGGGAATGCCGGTCAGCAGGCGTGTCAGCCCGGGCATGGTCTTGCGCATCAGGCCGGCACAAAGGAAAGGCAGGAAGAGTAGGGGGAAGATCTTCATCACTATACGCATGAAGGTGCTCCAAAATGTCAGCCCATCCTGCTGGAAGATAAGTGGCAGCATGGCAGGTATCAGAAGGGATGCCAGCAGGTTGGCCAAGATGAGATACATGGTGAGCGAACCTTGGTTGCCGCCAAGTTTGCCGGTGATGACGGCAGCGGCAGTGGCCGTAGGACATATCATGCACAGTAGAAAGCCTTGCAGGGCCAGGTTCAATGTATGCGACATAGGCACGGTCATGAGCAGAAGTGCGCCAATTACCCACAGGCTTCCTTGAAGTGCAAGCCCGCCGAACTGCCATTTGCGTAAGTGTAAATCCGAGGTCTTGACCTTCAGGAACGTCAGTAGCAACATGGAGAACAGCAGAGCAGGCTGTACTATCTGTACCACCTGATTGGCCATGGCGTGGGTGTGATCCAACGCCCGTATGTTTACATATATGCAGTATGCGCTTGCTCCTGTGAGCATACTCACGACCAAGCCCCATCGCTTGATAATAAGAAATAGGCTGTTCATGTGCTTTCTCTTGTCCGGTCTTGCTATGGTTTGGATGTTGCTACTCTATGGTATGGCTTTCGTTCATGTCTTTGATGTCCTTGAGTATATTGCGGTTGAATTTACGTCTTTCGCTATCGTATATCCATCCGAACTTGTTGAAGTAGCGTATCATGCTGACGGTATGCGCCAGGAACAGGCGGAATGAACGGTGTGATCCCCGGCTGAACTTGTGGAAAATGGATACCTGGGGGAAGAAGAGTGTGCTGTACTTGCGGTGTATGCGTCTGGTGAGGTCGAAATCCTCGGCGTACATGAAATACCGCTCATCGAAAAGGCCGATGTCCTGAAGAGTGCTGATGCGCAGGAACATGAAGCAACCCGAAAGGCATGGAACATTCATCATGTGACGGTATCCCGAGTGTGCCAGTTCGTATCTCTTGTTGCGCTTGGCGAACATACATTCCGGCAGGAACATTCTGCAGAACATATCTATGGGAGTGGGCAGAAGTTTGGCCAGCGGCTGTATGTTGCCATCGAGGAAGAGCACCTTGGGCATGATTTGTCCTACCTCGGCATGCTCTTCCATGTATTTCCAGATGGTGGGGATTACGTCTGAGGAGAACCATACGTCGGGGTTCACGACCAAATGGTACTGACTGCCCTCTGCCATGGCCAGACGTATGGCACGGTTGTTGCCACGTCCATATCCTGTGTTATCCTCGTGCAGGTATTCTATCTGGAAGCCACGTTGTATGTGGGCGCGGATGTCATCATCGCGGTGCATGTATTGCTGCAACTCCTCACGCAGGGTGAAGACCTCATCGCTGTGGTCTATGATCCATACCTTTCTGATGGGGGATGCTATGATGGAGCGTAGTATGGCTTCTATGTCCAGAAGGTGATCGTTGTATGTGACTATGCTGGCACTTATCATGATTTGGGTTAAACGCGGCAACGCCCGCCCTTTCACAAGGGTGGGCGTTGCGAAATTTTGGATTTGCTTTGTAATCCTATTACTTTACCTTGGCTACAACGGCCTTGAAAGCCTCGGGGTTGTTGACAGCGAGGTCAGCGAGAACCTTGCGGTTGATCTCGATGCCTGCCTTGTGCAGCAGACCCATCAGCTGGCTGTAGCTGAGGCCTTCCAGACGAGCGGCAGCATTGATACGCTGAATCCACAGTGCGCGGAAAGTGCGCTTCTTGTTGCGACGGTCTCGGAAAGCATAGGTAAGACCCTTCTCCCAAGTGTTCTTGGCAACGGTCCAAACATTCTTGCGGGCGCCAAAGTAACCTCTGGTCAGACCCAATATCTTCTTTCTCTTAGCGCGTGATGCGACGTGATTGACTGATCTTGGCATTTTCTTTTGTCTTTAAGGGGTTAATGTTTAGCGCAGGCACAACAGGTCTCTTACCTGCTTCATGTTGGCTGTTACTACGATGTCACTGTGATCCAAGTTGCGCTTCTGCTTCTTGGTCTTCTTGGTCAGGATGTGGCTGTGGTAGGCGTGGTGACGCTTTACCTTGCCGGTTCCGGTGAGGGCGAAACGCTTCTTTGCGCCGGAATTGGTCTTTACTTTTGGCATTTTGTGTAAGTAATTAAGTTGTTATTATATAATCGTGGCCGCGTATCCAAAAGACACGGCGCACAGATGTGCTGTGTATATACTATGCTTGCCTCCATATTATATATAAGGTATGAGGCAGGCCTTTGGCTTAGTCTTCGAAGTCTTCGCCTTCTACCTTGGGGCCGGTGTATTCCTTGCGGGCTTTCTGCTGAGGAAGCTTTTTGGCGGGAGCCTCGGCTGCTACTCTTTCGTTCTCCAACTCCTCGGCGGTCTTCATTTGCTTGGCGATAACCTTCTTGGGAGCGATGAACATGGTCATGCGCTTGCCTTCAAGGGTGGGCATGGATTCTACCTTGCCATATTCTTCCAGATCCTGAGCGAAGCGTAACAGAAGAACCTCACCTTGCTCCTTGAAGAGGATTGAACGTCCCTTGAAGAATACATAGGCTTTCACCTTGTCTCCATCTGACAGGAAACCCTTGGCATGTTTGAGCTTGAATTCGTAGTCATGGTCATCGGTCTGAGGTCCGAAGCGTATCTCCTTGACATCTATCTTGACTTGCTTGGCCTTTACCTCCTTGGCGTGCTTCTTCTGCAAGTAGATGAACTTGGTGAATTCGATGAGACGACATACGGGCGGCTCGGCATTGGGGCTTATTTCCACGAGGTCTACCCCCATGTCCTCAGCCATTTGTCGGGCACGTCCGATGGAGAGTACCTGACTTTCGATGTTGTCACCAACGATACGCACCTCGGGAACCCTGATCTGCCCGTTGACGCGGTATGTCACTTTCAGCTTGTTGTCTTTCTTCATTAAGAGGTATGTTTCGGGATGCAAAGTTAGTAATTTTCTGTCATATTACGCACTTCGTCGTTGATTTTCTTGGCAAAATCCTCGAATTTCATGCATCCTTGCTCGCCGCCACCTTGCCTGCGGAAGCTGACAGTACCCTCGGCCTGCTCCTTTTCGCCAACGACGAGAAGATAGGGAGTGTGCTTCAGTTCGTTGTCACGAATCTTGCGACCGATCTTCTCGGAGCGGTCATCGATGTAGCTGCGGACGTCCTGCATGTCGAAGTATTCGCGCAGTTTCTCGGCATATTCCTGATACTTTTCGCTCACGGGAAGGATGGCAACCTGATCGGGAGCCAGCCACAAGGGGAAGCGTCCGGCGGTGTGCTCGATGAGCACGGCGGTGAAGCGTTCCATGGAGCCGAAGGGGGCACGGTGGATCATGACGGGACGGTGTTTTTTGCCGTCTTCGCCGGTGTATTCCAGTTTGAAACGTTCGGGCAGGTTGTAGTCCACCTGAATGGTGCCCAACTGCCAGCGGCGCCCGAGAGCATCCTTCACCATGAAGTCCAGTTTGGGACCGTAGAAAGCAGCTTCGCCAAGTTCGGTGGTGGTCTTCATGCCTTTCTCGGCGCAAGCCTCTATGATAGCGCTCTCTGCGGCATTCCATACCTCGTCGCTGCCGATGTACTTCTCTGTGTCGGCAGGGTCGCGGAGAGAAATCTGTGCCTCAAAGTTGTCAAAATCCAGTGCCTTGAATATAATCTGTATGATTTCCATCACGCGGATGAACTCCTGCTTTACCTGATCGGGGCGGCAGAAGATGTGTGCGTCGTCCTGAGTGAAAGAACGTACGCGTGTGAGACCGTGCAACTCACCGCTCTGTTCGTAGCGGTAGACGGTGCCGAACTCTGCGCAACGGAAAGGCAACTCCTTGTAGGAACGCGGCTTACAGGCATATATCTGGCAGTGGTGAGGGCAGTTCATAGGCTTGAGCAGATATTCTTCGCCTTCCTCAGGGGTCTGTATGGGCTGGAAGCTGTCCTTGCCATAGTGGTCCCAGTGTCCGGAGGTGACATAGAGTCCCTTGCCTCCTATGTGGGGGCACATTACTTGCTCGTAGCCGTAGCGGCGTTGGATTTTCTTGAGAAAGTCCTCCAGGCGGAGCCTAAGGGCTGTGCCTTTGGGCAACCAGATGGGCAGACCCTTGCCTACGAGGTCGGAGAACATGAACAACTCCATCTCCTTGCCGATGCGACGGTGATCGCGCTTCTTGGCCTCCTCCAGGAGGTTGAGGTATTCGGTCAGCATCTTCTGCTTTGGGAAAGAGATGGCGTAGATGCGTGTCATCTGGGGACGCTTCTCGTCGCCACGCCAGTATGCCGAGCTGGTGCTCAGTATCTTGAAAGCCTTGATGGGGGCTGTTGATATCAGGTGGGGCCCACGGCAGAGGTCGGTGAAGGCTCCTTGTGTATAGGTGGTGATGTGGCCGTCTTCCAGGTCCTGTATCAATTCGTTCTTGTAGGTCTGGCCGCGTTGCCCGAAGAACTCCAGAGCATCGGCCTTGCTGATGTCGCGCCGCACAAGTTGTTCCTTGCGCTGTGCCAACTCCATGAATTTCTTTTCAATGTCTTCGAAGATGCCATCGCGTATCACCACGCCTTCAGCAGGCATGATATCGTAGTAGAAGCCGTTTTCAATGGCGGGACCTATGCCAAACTGTGTGCCGGGGTACAACTCCTGCAGTGCTTCGGCCATCAGATGGGCGCTGGTGTGCCAGAAGGCATGCTTACCTTCCTTGTCGTCCCACTTGTATAACTGTATATTGGCGTCCTCGTTGATGGGGCGGTTCAGTTCTACAGTTTCTCCATTTACTCCACATGCGAGTACATCCTGAGCCAGGCGGCTGCTGATACTCTCTGCTATCTGGAGGCCGGTGACACCTGCTTCATACTGGCGCACAGAGCCATCGGGGAAAGTGATATTGATCATTGCTTGTGTTGTGTTATTATACGTTTCAGTGTGCAAAGTTACACTTTTTTTCTGACATAACGTCGGTAAGGCTAAATATATGTTAATCAAAACCTAAAATATGATTAAAAAGCCGCACCGCTTGTCTGTCTGAGGCGCCTGTGACTTGCACGGGCAGGCGGGAAAGTGTACTTTTGTGGGACAGAATGTTATCCTAAGGAGTCTGTTTATATAAAATATGTATAATATAATATGAAGAAACTGATTTTGTGTACGCGTAAGGAGGGGCTTGTACTTCCTGACGATGGAACGGAAGTATTGGCTGTAGAGGAGAAAACAATAGGGAAGTGTCGTGGATGTATGCGCTGCAAAATACTGAAACAGTGTGTTACTTACAACGACGATGCTCAAAAGTGTATTCCGCTGGTTACAGAGGCAGATAGTCTGGAAGTGTATCTGCAGCCCGATGGCTGCATACAGCGATTGATGGACCGTGTGTTATATGCCTTGAACGGCAAGGGAAAAACATTTTGTTTCCGTGGCGACGACCGTGGCGAGGAAGACTATCTGAGACGGCTGCTGACGTGGGCCGGTTATGCGGAGGTGAAGTAGGGCAGGCAATGGCCACATGGTTGTTGCGCAGCATCGTAATCAAAAGGCTATTCCGGATTGAGTTTCGGAATAGCCTTTGGGGTCTCTTGCTGCTGGTATCATTGTCAGTAGTTTTGAATAGCCTCGTAATGTATGCGTGCCCGCTTGTTTTTGAAAAGTTTACGGTTGTTGAATATCGCATCGCTGGCCCAGTATGCCAGTTCTGCCGAAGCTATGCCAATGGCTGCTCCTACCAATACGTCACTGGCGTAATGGCGATTGTTGAGTATGCGTAATACTCCGGTGGCTGTTGCAACTGAGTATCCGGCTATCGGTATCCAAATGCTCTTGTGGCCATATTCGTGTGTCAGCAACGTGGCACCCATGAATGCGGTGGCCGTATGCCCGGAAGGAAAACTGCCGTGTCCACCGTTGGGGCGTGTACGATCCACGCCATGTTTCAACCCGTTGACCATGGCAGCCATCATCGCTGCAGCCATGGCGTCCGTTGCAAGCACTTGCCAACGGTTTTTGCTACGGCCTTTCACTCCTCCCAGTCCCATGGCCAGTTGAGTTGCCAGTGGCAGGTATTGGATGTAGTTGTCCACTTCGGTGTGGAATTGCGGCATACCACCCATCACTCTGTCGCGTATGGGATGGTCTGCCGGCATCATGGCAAAACCAATCACAGCAACTGGTGTAGCTAAACTGAATGAATGGTGCAGGCGGTTGAGGTTGAACTCTCTATTGGTGATGCATGCATTCACCGGAATGGTAAGCCTGCCGCTCCTGCCGAACATGACGTTGACAGAGTCCACTTGTGCTCCGGCACAGAGTACGTTTAACAGAAGGCTTATGATAAGGAGCAGTTTTACTTTCATATTCGCAAAAGTAGTCATAATTTTCCGCAAAAGCGGCCTTTTGATAAAAAAGCTGTAAAAAAGTGCCGAGATATTTGCCGGTCTCGTTAAAAAGCCATACCTTTGCATCGCTTTTGAAAGGAAGCGCGTCCACTACGGATGTCTGGAGAGATGGTAGAGTGGTCGATTACAGCAGTCTTGAAAACTGCCGCACTGAGAGGTGCCGGGGGTTCGAATCCCTCTCTCTCCGCAATAAAGCCCGCTGATTAGCGGGCTTTATTTTTGTGTTAGTATCTACGTAGTACAATTTGGAATGCCTCTGCATAGTTACATCCCCATTGGCTGCCGCGTATGGCTGCCAATCCTGTGATGTACTCTATGCTTCGTGGATGAGGATAGGGCCTCATGACGCCCCTGTACATAGAAAGAGCCTTGCATTTTGCCTGAACACCATCTTGCCCTACTTCTACATAGCAATTCGGACGAAAAAGGTTCATCGCGTCATTGATGGCCCACTCTGAGCATGAAGGTACTTCCATGTACCAGAACTCCTTGACTGGTTTGACGCTTGGCTGACGTTGGAACAGACGAATGGCCTCCTGGCACGCCATGGATGTCTGCAAATGGTCGTTATTCGTGTCTGCCGGGTGATGTGTTATGATAATGTCAGGTTCGCTTTCTCTGATGGCGCTCTCAATGAACTGTACCAACTTGAGATGAGGTACGGTGTTCATTTCTATGTTGGGAAAGGTTCCTTCGTATAGCTTGTTTACGCCAAGAAATTGGTTCGAAGCATTAATGTCATCCTCCAGCTCATGATCCTCCGGGAGAAATGCACGTGCTTTTGCCTCGATACACATGATGCACACATCTACAGTGTCGCCGTTATGTGACCACTTCCACATGGAAGCTCCGGCTCCGAGGGTCTCGTCATCGGGATGTGCTACAACCAGTAAGTATTTCATTGTAAATCCGTGATTTTGGTTAAACTGTTTTTGATAGGGCGACCAACTTGTCATGCATCCATTGAGGATACTTGCCACAGGCAGTATATAGAATGGCCAGCACTGTCCAGACGGTAAGCTGGATATCGCCAAGAAATGAAGCATGCTTGACGTAGTAGACATCCAGTTTCAACCGGATTGGCAGAACTTTTTCGTTATACTCGTCTTCGTCTGTAAATTGGTCGCCATAGATATAGTCCCACAGGCTGGACTGACTGGTCAGACCACATGGAACTGTAGCGGCAATGGCATTCTCACCTCCACGGGTAATCTCCACCTGGTCAATTGCTGCCGGACGTGGGCCTACAATAGACATCGTCCCGTTCAGAATGTTCAGGAGTTGGGGCAACTCGTCTATTTTCAGCCTCCTCATCCACTTGCCCCACCAGAAAATTCTGTCCTGGTCGGGCCGCAAACTGGCCTCGTTTGCTCCACGTGCCACACGCATAGAGCGGAATTTCCACATACGGAATGGTTTGTTGTCCTGCCCCACACGATTTGCAAAGTAGAACAATGGTCCCCAGTCACTCAGTAGGGTAGCAACAATAGAAAATATCCAGATCGGTGATGTACCAATCAGGCCAATCAAGGCGCATATAATGTCAAATAGACGTTTGAAGAATCGATAGGTCATATCTGATAAGGTGAAATGAGAATTTAGCTGTTTAAATCGTTTGTTTTCACTTCCCAAAAACCATTCCTTTTGCCATTTTTGCGCTCGATGATGCCTTTTTCGGTCAGATTTACGGTAATGGTCTTTACAGTTCGGTCAGATTTGCCTATATGCACGGCAATTTCTTTTTGCGTGGCTTTAGGTTGTTCTCGCAAGAAGTTAAGCACAGCCATTTCTTCCAAAGTGCAATTCAAAGTGCAGATATTACACTTTGGGGTGATCCCATTTGAAGTGCTTGCACTTTGAATATCTTGCGTAGGAAATTCTTGCACAAGCATTGTTCGGTTCTTTAACTCGTTATGCTCATGTAGAATCAAGTTCCGGAAGAATGCTTCAATATATTCTGTAGTAGCGTAAATGCCTTTACCCCAATTATTGTAATTAGCACGAACCAAGGCATTTCGGAAATACCATGAATGATTGGCAAAGGCATCGTTGCTGATGTCGAAACCGAAAGTACGCAGGTATTTGATGGTAAATACAGCCGTTGTGCGAGTATTACCCTCACCGAAAGCGTGAATTTGCCATATTCCGGAAACAAACTTGGCGATGTGTGTGATAGCATTGTTGATGTTTAAATCCTTATAGGTGAAATTCTTTTCCTGACCGAAGTCATAGTCAAGAGTTTCACGTATGCTATCGGCACTGGCATAAAGCACGGTTTCACCTTTCAACACCCATTCCTTTTTGGTGATATTGTAATCTCTGATTTTCCCTGCAAATTTATAGATGCCTTGAAAAAGGCGACGATGAATGGTGATATACTCAATAGGCGAGAAAGTGAAGGTTTTTTCCGATAAAATTTCGGCTATGCGTGCCGAAACCTTATCCGCTTCTTCCGTTCTGTCTTCTATGTCAGCTCTGACGGTCTTAGACTGATAATAGCTATCAATCAGTTGTTGGGCTTCTTCGATAGTTATATCGCCTTCGATGTGTTGGCGAGCTGTTTGTATCAGATATTCAGACGGCTTCAAATCATCCACCGCCTGCAAGCCAATAGCGGTCTGCCAAGCATAACCTTTCTCTCTTTTCTGAGGTTCGCCTTGTCTTATATATTCTTCAAAATCATTCATCGTCTAATGTTTAGCTGTTTTAATGCATCAACTTTAATCTCTCCAGACATCAGCTTCGGGAGAAGTGTGTCTCTTAAATCGGAAAGACACTGATTCTCTTGTTGTATTTCATTCATCTGCAAATACACAGAATTATCAACAAACCAAGCCTTGAACAACGCTTATTATCAATTCATGCTTTATCCCAAATGTACGACCGATTTGGGTTTATGCATACGGGTTAGAGTATGAATGATTAAGCATGAGAAGTGTGAGAAGTTAATGGTAAGTACTATGACATCATTTCATCGTCTTCCTGATTTCCAATCCCTTTAGCGATTCTTCAAATGAAATCACTTGGTAGTCGAACGGATATTGGCTCATTTCCTGAACATAATAGGAGTCTGCAAACATTTTGGGTATGGCAGGCAGGAATTTTGCTCCAAACCATACAAAAGGATTCAGCAGACGTGTAATCCATACCCTGTGACCATGTTGTAGTGCAAACTGCCGGACAATCTCCACAGTGTCTGCATATTCCTTGTTTTGGGGGTAGAAAGTACCGGCCATGCCACGAAGAATAATCTGCTTTACAAATTCCGCCAGATTGTCTACATGTAGCATGCTACGTTTATTGTGCCAGGCTGGGAATACAGGGGTCTTTGTGGCCAGCCATCCAAGGCGTGGCAGATTACCCTTGTTACCTTTCCCATAAATCATTGGCGGACGTATGACTGCTACCTTGAACGTATTGCATTCCAACTCGTGCAATCCATTTTCTGCCTGAAGTTTGGAATCTCCATAGAAATCGTTTGGGGCAGGCTGTGTCGTAGGCAGTGTTATGTTCCCCTTCATCGATTTTGATGCACGGTACACAATCCTGGAGCTCATATAGATGAACTGCCTCACCCCATGTTCTTTTGCCCATGTAGCAATCTCTATTGCCAGATCTCTGTTCACCTTATAATATAAGGGGGCCATCTCGGGCTTGGGGTCCACATGCGCTATGCCGGCCACATGGAAAACGACATCGTATTTTGTAAAATCAGCCTTTTTCCAAGCCCCATTCATCGTGTCCACCGTATCTACGGCAAACGCATCAGGGGTCTTCAACAGCCATTTCTCTACATTGGTGCCAACGAAACTGTTGGCACCGGTAATTAAAACCCGTTGCATTGTATTTGTCATTGATGCCATCATTCAGTACTGTAAGCCATTGGGCATATCCGAAGACCCACATTGACACTATCTTGCATTTTTATCGAGTCGGAAAACGATGTAATTGCCATTCTTGTCGGGAACCAGTTTACGGAATCGACCAACTACAGACAACTTTCCAACCATCTTCATTCCGATACTTTTAGAAGTTTTTATGCTTGCAACATTGCTACAATGAATCCAGTCATAGGCGTAAGCATATTTATAACTGCAAAACCGTAAGGTCATTCCCACCAACTGTTTTGCATATCCAAGTCCTCTATATTGGGGACAAATAAAATAAGGACCTAAAACAATGTCATCGTTCGTTGATTCTTTCAGCCTTCTACCTCCAGGTGTAACTACACAATATCCCAATACATTATCGTTTTTTACAAGGTAATACACTCTATACCCACCATGAAATAATTCATACAAGAATCTTAACCGTCTTATAAAACGTAGCTTTTCAAGAGGGAAAAGGAGTGGTTTGGCAAACGAAGGCCGGTATTCGTAAAGCAGGTAATCTTGCTGTTTACCAATGAGATATGCCCCCCCCCCCCCCCCCCC
>DBLZ01000082.1 GCA_002297545.1 Prevotellaceae bacterium UBA711
AAGGGCGATGACGTACTCATTCTGGATAACAATCTGAAGGGCATAGACTTCCAGATGGCCAAGTGCTGCCAACCGGCCTATGGCGATGATGTGTTTGCATTCGTCACCTCTGGCAACGGCATAAAGATACATCGCAAAGACTGCCCCAACGCTAAGGCATTGATGGAACGTTACGAATACCGCATCATGGAGGCACGATGGGCAGGCAAAGGCAACCAGCTCTACCCCATCACACTGCGTGTCGTGGGAAACGATGACATAGGCATCGTGAACAACATCACCAGCATCATAAGCAAAGAGGAACGCATAATGCTACGCAGCATCAGCATAGACTCCAACGACGGCATCTTCTTCGGCACGCTTACGGTCATGATGGACAATACAGGCCGACTGACACAGCTGATCAAGAAACTTAAGACTGTGAAAGGCGTCAAGGATGTCGAAAGACAATAGCAAACGATTCTTTTATAATAACACACAGACACACATAAACAAGGAACATCTGACATGAATAGACTGACAACCGCACTCGTGCTGGTGGCCGTAGGAGCCAATACAGTTGCCGCACGCAAAGACACTTTAAGGGTAGACATGTTAAGGATTGCAGGCCCTTTCGCACGGCAGATCGTCATGACAACCACAGACAAGGACGCCAACGACAAGCCCTATGATCAGGACAACCTGCAATGGGATATGCCCATGGACATGGACATGTGGAAACGACATACCGACGACGCCCATACTCTTCACGCTACAGACAGCATCGGTTTCATCATCAACAGCAACGGACTATACCAACTGGGCTTCACCGTGGACAACAACATTTACAGCAAGGTGAGCTTTATCGTCAAGGCCAATAGCAAGTATGCACTCTACATCGACGACAAGCCACAGAGCGGAGAAGTGGCACTGATTCCCGGCCGCCATGACTGCGTGCTGAAATTGCAACACAAGGGCGAGAATGCCGACACTGTGGAGATTAAGCTGGCCACCGATGCAGACACAACGTGGACAGCACATTTCGCAGGCATCAGGATCAACGCAGAAGGCAAGCGTGCATACACCTTGGCCGACCACATGACGGGCGAAAGGCTATCCTCGGCCTCAATATCCGCAGACGGGCGCTTCGTGTTGGAAAACAGCTACATCACCCGCTCCGACGGCAAGACAGAATGGACAAAACACATCATTGACCTGGAGACCGGCAACCGTTATAAGCCCGACAACTTCGTGCAATGGGCAGCCAGAGGCGGAGAATACATAAGCAAGCGGCAGGACAGTAAGCACAGGAACATCTACGAGTATCGAGACGTAATAAGCGGCAAGGCACGCCATCTGTACACACACACTGCAAACGAAGGCATTAGTTTTGCGGCACAGGACACCAAAGCAATAGTGTACCAGACATCGGAGGGAGCCAAGGAGAAGCACGACAAAGTAAGGCAGATACTGGAGCCCAATGACCGTCTGCCGGGATGGCGCAACCGTTCCAACTTCTCCATCATAGATATCAAGACCGGCGTTCGTCGGCAGATCACCACCGGCCTGCGTAGTTCCGGAGGCACAGTGAGCAACGATGGCAACCTACTATATATAAGTGTACACGACGATGATGCCACAGAACGGCCTTACTACTTCACCACAGGACTGCTGATGAACCTGGAAAACGGGAAGACTGACACATTGTTCGTACACGATGGTTTTGTACGCGGCGCACAGTTTTCTCCCGACAGCAAGAAACTGCTGTTCACGGGCACGCCGGAGGCATTCGGCGGCATAGGCAATGCCTGCCCCGAGGGTATGGTGCCCAACAATTATGAGATGCAGCTATACCTGATGGACTTGCAGACACGACGTGTGGAGCCTTTGACCAAGGACTTCGACCCCAATGTCACCAATGTCCAATGGTCCATGGCGGACAATTGCATATATGCCAAGTGCGAGAACAAGGACCAGATAAGCATCTTCCGCCTGAACATGGCCGAGAAGAACGGCAAGCGCAATGGCAAATGGGAAATGCTGCAGCTGAACGAACCGTATATCAGCGCAGGATTCAGCTTGGCCAAGGAAAAAAACGTGATGGCATATACGGGCATGAGCGGAGAGAGCACCGACCACAGTTGGGTGCTTGACCTGAAGAAAGGTAAGCACACCTCACTCACCGACCTTAACCCCACCCGTCTGGATGGCATAGCCATGGGCACCTGCCACGGATGGAACTACAAGACCGAGCGCGGGGACAGCATCACGGGCTGCTACTACCTGCCACCATACTTCGACGAGACCAAACAGTACCCGATGCTTGTCTATTACTATGGTGGCGTAAGCCCCGTGGGCCGCATGCTGGAGAGTCCCTACAACTACCAGGCATGGGCTGCTATGGGATATGTGGTGTATGTGCTGCAGCCCAGCGGTTGTACCGGATTCGGACAGGAGTTTGCCGCAAGACACTCAAATGCATGGGGCGACTACACCACCGACGACATCATCAACGGCACACTGCAATTTGTCAAGGAACATCCCTTTGTCAACGCCAAGAAAATCGGCTGCTTGGGCGCGTCCTACGGTGGTTTCATGACCCAGTACCTGCAGACACGTACCGACATCTTTGCTGCCGCCGTATCGCACGCCGGCATCTCCAGCATTGCCAGCTACTGGGGCGAGGGCAACTGGGGCTATACCTACAGTGCGGCAGCCTCGCCCAACTCCTACCCCTGGAACAATGTCAAGCTGTACACGGAGCATGCTCCGCTCTTCAACGCCGACAAGATAAACACTCCCATCCTGTTCATGCACGGCACGGTGGACAACAACGTGCCAATGGGCGAGTCCATACAAATGTTCAACGCTCTGAAGATCCTGGGCAAGGAGACTGCTTTCATCATGGTGGATGGCGAGAATCACTACATAGCAGACCACCACAAACGCATCCGCTGGCACGACAGCATCATGGCGTGGTTCCAGAAATGGTTGCAGGACGACCACACATGGTGGAATGATTTGTATCCCGAGAAGAACTTATGATTTACCCCGACAATTACGAACATAAAGTAGGGTTCGACGACATACGAACCCTACTTTGCGGCTTTTGCCAAAGCGAGCTGGGCAAGGAACGCGTGGCGGACCTGCACATGCTCACCGAAATCAGTGCCATCCGCCAGCGCCTGGCCGAAGCCCAGGAACTGGAGACCATTATGGAGGAGACCGTGGAACTGCCGGAGATGGCCTTCTACGAT
Source organism: Prevotellaceae bacterium UBA711 (assembly GCA_002297545.1). Lineage (GTDB taxonomy): Bacteria > Bacteroidota > Bacteroidia > Bacteroidales > Bacteroidaceae > Physcousia. The sequence goes on from DBLZ01000082.1 coordinate 3,237, forward strand.
CTCCGCCCTGCCATACAGCGCATCCGCATCGAGGGCACACACATCGAGGAGGAGGATCTGATAAAGATGAAAAAGTCCTTGGATACGCTGCACTCCTGGCTGAAGCTAATACGCGCCACCAAGGAAGACGAAGACACTCCTCTCTACCCGGCACTGAACCAGCTGTCCATGGGCGTATTCACCTTCCTGGCCGTGGCGGCCACCATAGACAAGACATTGGACCGATATGGCAAGATCAAGGACGAAGCCAGCCCGGAACTGGCACGCATACGCAGCGAATTGCGCGCCTCTGAGGGCAGCGTCAACCGCACCCTACACGGTATTCTGAAGGAAGTGAAGAACGAAGGCCTTGTGCCGCAGGACGTCACTCCTACCTTCCGCGAGGGCAGACTGGTCATTCCCGTCAGCCCGTCCCTGAAGAAGCGCCTTCGCGGCATAGTGCACGACGAGAGCGCCACTGGCAAAACCGTGTTCATAGAACCGCAGGAAGTGGTGGAGGCCAATAACCGCATACGCGAACTGGAGGCCGAGGAGCGCAGGGAGATAATACAGATACTGAAACACATCACAATGCTGCTTCGTCCCAACAGCCAGGAACTCCTGAGAGCTTTCATATTCCTTGCCGACCTGGAGTTTGTCAGGGCACGTGTCGGCTTCGCCAAACATATCGGCGGCATCTACCCCACCGTAGCTCCCTACCCCATCATAGACTGGACGCTGGCTCAACATCCGTTACTGAAACTGTCATTGAGCAAACAGGGCAAGAAGATAGTGCCACTGGAAATAAAGCTCGACCGCAAACAGCACATCCTCATAATATCCGGTCCCAATGCAGGCGGCAAGAGCGTGTGCCTCAAGACGGTTGGCCTCATACAGTACATGCTCCAGTGTGGCCTGCCCGTTCCCGTAGGCGAAAGTAGCAAGATGGGCGTGTTCAACAACCTGGCCATAGACATCGGCGACGAGCAAAGCATCGAGGACGACCTTTCCACATACTCAAGCCATCTTCTTAACATGAAGAACATGATGAAGATGGCCGACTCCTACACTCTGCTACTCATAGACGAGTTCGGCAGCGGCACGGAACCAACCATCGGTGGAGCCATGGCCGAGTCCATACTCATGCGCTACACGTCCAAAGGCGCCTTTGGAGTCATCACCACACACTATCAGAACCTAAAGCATTTTGCCGATGCTCACGATGGAGTGTCCAACGGCGCCATGCTCTACGACAGGCAACGGATGCAGGCGCTGTTCCAGTTGCAGATAGGGAACCCCGGCAGTTCTTTCGCTATAGAGATAGCCAGGAAGATAGGCATCCCTGAGGACGTAATAGCCGATGCCACCGAAATCGTAGGCAAGGACTATGTCAATGCCGACAAGTATCTGCTGGACATCGTTCGTGACAAACGCTACTGGGAAAACAAGCGTCAGACCATCCACTCACAAGAGAAACAGATGGAGCAGACCATACAGAAGTATGAACAAGAGATAGAGGATCTGAAACAGAAGCGTAAGGAAATAATACAAGGAGCACGGCAGCAGGCCGAGGACATCATACGCAACTCCAATGCCGTAGTGGAAAACACCATACGCGAGATACGCGAGGCACAGGCAGACAAAGAGCGCACAAAGGAGATCAGAAGCGAACTGAACGAATTCCGCAACCAGTTGGAAGAGGCCACCCGAAGCGATTACGACGAACTGATAGAACGCAAAATGCGTCAGATACAGGAGCGCAAGAAGCGCCAGGAAGACCGCAGACGTGACAAAAACGAAAAGGCTCTGCGCGAAGCGCAACGACCTGCAATAGGCAACCTTCTCAGTGCTCTTGGCGCAGCACCTCAAAATACCGACGGACTGGTAATAGGCATGCCTGTGAAGATTATCGGCACCACGGCCATAGGCACAGTGGAAAAGATCAACGGCAAACGCATCACCGTACAATTTGGCATGGTCCGCAGCGTAATGGACGCAACGAAACTGACCCCTGCAAAGCCTGAGAAAAAGGAACAAAAACAGGCTTTCCAAGTGGCTACATACATGAGTCAGGAAACGCAGGACCGCATCAGGGAGACACATCTGAACTTCAATCCCGAAATAGATGTCCGCGGTATGCGTGGCGAGGAAGCTATCGAAACCATCACTCACTATATGGACGACGCCATTCTTGTAGGTGCGTCCCGTGTCCGCATACTGCATGGCACCGGCAACGGAATACTTCGCCAACTCATCCGCCAATACCTCCACACCGTCCCTCAGGTCGTATCTGCCCGTGACGAAGATGTCCGTTTCGGAGGAGCCGGCATCACGGTGGTGGGTATCAAGTAAGCAAGTGACGACATAAGTCTCCGCCGCCCCCATAGCAGTGGCTTATCCCCCGGCACCTTCACATACGAATGCGCATAGCCTCTTTTCCTTTGGCCTATGCGCATTCGTCACGTAGATACCATAACCACCAACGTATTCATGCCCCAATATCCTGTGGCCTGCGACATAAGAGCCAATCCGCGAAGATCATGGCCATGGTGGCACATCCCCACGGCACAGTAAAACCATCCCCACGGAGACAAGGCCGGATATTCGGGTTTATAGGAATGA
>DBLZ01000061.1 GCA_002297545.1 Prevotellaceae bacterium UBA711
TATTGCTTCCTGGACTACAAGGCCGAGACCATCGGGCTGGACTGGGCCGAGGTTCATGGCCGCTACCGCAAGATGGTGCACCGGGGCATGACATCGGCGCAGTTGCATGAAGTGTTGTGCAACATGCTGTCCGAGTTGAGGGACGGTCACGTCAACCTGTATTCGGCCGCCGACGTAGGCCGATATTGGTCCTGGCAGTCGGATTATCCGGCCAACCTCGATGTGGAACTCCGTGATGCTTACCTCGGGGACGACTACCGCATAGCTTCCGGTCTGCGCTACCGAATCCTGGACGACAATGTGGGCTACATCGTGTACACGAGTTTCTCCTCAGGCATAGGCGAGGGCAATATCGCCGAGGTGTTGCACTACCTGCGCTTGTGTTCCGGCCTGATAATAGACGTGCGGGGCAATGGTGGAGGGCAGCTGGACTATGAGCAACGCTTGGCCTCGCACTTTACCAACGAACGCATACATGTGGGTTATCGTGCGCACAAGACGGGACCCGGTCACGGGGATTTCTCGTCCCTCAGCGCCGAGTACCTGGAGCCAAGCCTGACGGTACGCTGGCAGAAGCCTGTCATAGTACTCACCAACCGTGGTTGCTACAGTGCCACCAATACCTTCGTCCGCGACATGCTCTGTTGCCCAAACGTCCGCACCCTTGGCGACAGCACCGGTGGCGGAGGCGGCATGCCTTTCACCGGTGAGTTGCCTTGCGGATGGCTGGTGCGGTTCAGTGCCTGTCCGCAGTTCGACAAGGAGCGCCGTCACATAGAGTTCGGCATCCCGCCCACGATTCCTTGCGAATTGAAGGCCGAGGATGTGGCCCGTGGGTATGATACGCTGATAGAGACGGCACGTGAACTGTTACGATAACAACAAATACTACGCTATATGAAAAGCCTGCGTTACATGATTGTCTTCCCGGTGCTGCTGATAGTGGTATCCGTGGCCGAGGGATGGTATCACTATGATCGGGTCAAGGCCGATATGGTGAGCGACCTGAACCAAGCCCTGGAGCGGGTGGTGGCCTCGTCGGCCACAGTGGACGGGGTGCTGGAGACCTTGCCCCTGCTGCAAGGCGGTACTATGCTGACGCTGGGAGGGGAACATACGGATTTTGCCAGGCAGTTGCAGATACCTGCGCTGCGTGATACCGCATTCATTGCCTGTTGCCTGGGTGGCGGGCACGGCCGGGCGGAAGACTCTGCCGCCAGGCAGGCGGCACGCATTTGCAGCGACACCATCATGCTTGCACGGCATACGGCAGAAGGCACGGACATAGCGGTGACGGTGAAGGCCTATGCCAATCCCACCCTGGCAAGCATCTTCTCGCACAGCGGAAGCGGCCGGCCTGCTGTGCTGTTTGCTGCCGGCCTGCTGATGCTTGGCTTGATGCTTGTGGCACAAAGAATGGCGATGAAACCGCAACTTCTTCCCGTGTCCGTTGATGCGTGCCAGCAGGTATCATCTTCTTCTTGCGCTTCTGCCATCATGCCAAGGGCATTGAACCTCACCCCCATGCAGGAGCAGTTGCTGGAACTTTTCTACGCCAGCCCTTCGCGCACGCTTTCCAAGGAAGACATCTGTGCTGCCCTGTGGCCCAAGAAGGACAATCCCGAGGACGGGCTCTACACGTTCATCAGCCGGATGAAGTCCTCCCTTGCGTCGCAGTCCTCCCTGCGCATAGTCAACCGCAGGGGACGGGAGTATGTCCTTGTCGATGAAACGGGCGGAAATGCCTGCTGACAGACAGATGTAAGGATAATGTAAGTGACTTTGTGCATGACATACGGCGGGGATGCGCTACTTTTGCCTCCGAAACCAAAACGTCAATGTCATGCAACGAATCACATTCAAACACGTCAACACCGCTATGGCATGGGCAGTCTTCTGCCTCGCTGCCACATTGTATTGCGTCACGGCCGAGCCTACCACCAGCATGTGGGATTGTCCCGAGTTTGTCATCTCCGCATACAAGCTGGAGGTGGGGCATGCCCCGGGCGCACCGTTTTTCATGCTTACGGCCAACCTCTTTTCGCAGTTGGCCGCCGACCCCTCCCAAGTGGCACGCATGGTCAACATCATGTCCGCCCTCCTCAGTGCCGGATGCGTGATGCTGCTGTTCCTCTCCATCAGCCATCTCGTATGCAGGTTGGTGTGCGGCTTCTCCCCTGTGAAGGCTGTCCGCGATGCCGTGGTGATAGAAGGCTCCGCCCTGGTGGGTGCCTTGGCCTATGCCGTCAGCGACAGCTTCTGGTATTCCGCGGTGGAAGCGGAGGTTTATGCCTATTCCTCTTTCCTCACCGCCCTCGTCTTCTGGCTCATGCTGCGGTGGGAGGAGGAAGCCGACAGCCCCAGGGCCACCAGGTGGATACTGCTCATCGCCTACCTTGTGGGCTTGTCCATAGGAGTGCACCTGCTCAATCTCCTGTGCATACCCGCCATGGTGCTGGTGTACTATTTCCGCAGGTCGCGGGAGGTAAGCCGTTGGGGGATATGCAAGGCGCTCCTTGCCGGGTTCGCCATCCTGGGAGGCACGCTCTACGGGCTTATACCCGGAGTGCTGCGCTTGGCCGAATGGGCCGAACTTCTGGCCGTCAATGTGCTCTCGCTGCCCTTTAACAGCGGTCTCATCGCATTTCTCCTGTTACTTTCCGTACTGATTGCCGTTGGTCTGTGGCGGCTGCGCGGCCGGAGGAAGACGGTGCTTGCGTGTGTAGCGCTTGTGCTTGCGGGCTTCAGCTGCTATGCCGTGATACTGATACGCTCCTCGGCCAATCCGCCCATGGACGAGAACTCGCCAGAGGACGTCTTTGCCCTCCGCCGCTACCTCAACCGCGAGCAGTACGGCAACAGCCCCTTGCTCTACGGCCCTACGTACAAGAGCCGCATACGGTACGAACGTCAGGGCAACATGATGGTGGCCAAGACCAAGGAGGGCGCCACCATCTGGCAGAAAGACCCCATGCAGGGGCGCTATGTGTCCACCGGCAGGCAGCAGGAATATGTCTACGACAGCTACATGCTCTTCCCGCGCATGTACTCCCGCCAGCATGTCCGGGGCTACGAGCAGTGGATGGGCAGGGTAGAGGGTCCCACGATGGCCGAGAACCTGCGCTTCTTCCTGTCCTACCAGCTGTCCTATATGTATATAAGGTACTTCATGTGGAACTTCGTGGGCAGGCAGAGCGATGTCCCGGGCAACGGCGAGGCGGAGAACGGCAACTGGATTACCGGCATAGATGCCATAGACGGCATGCTCCTCGGGTGCGACATGGACAAGTTGCCTTCTGACCTGAGGGACAATCCCGGACGCAATGTCTACTACGCCCTTCCCCTGCTTCTCGGCCTTGCCGGCATGGTGTGGCAGAGAGGCCGCGGCCGGCAGGGGCGCATGCAGTTCCGTGTGGTCTTCTGGCTCTTTTTCATGACGGGCATAGCCATAGTCCTGTACGTCAACCAGTACGCTCCCCAGGCGCGTGAGAGGGACTACTCCTATGCCGGTTCGTTCTATGCCTTCAGCATTTGGGTGGGCATGGGTGCGGGAGCCGTGGTTTCGGCCCTGCAACGTTTGAGGCTGGGGCACATGGCCTCGGCTGTGGCCGGTGTGCTGTTGTGCCTGGCTGTGCCCGTGCAGATGCTTTCGCAGAACTTCAACGACCACGACCGCAGCGGACGCTACACGGCACGCGATTTCGGGCGCAACTATCTGCAAAGTTCTGCCCCCGAGGGCCATCCCGTCATCCTCACTTACGGCGACAACGAGACCTTCCCCCTGTGGTACAACCAGGAAGTGGAGGGCGTGCGCACCGACGTGAGGGTGTGCAACCTTTCCTATGCCGACACGGACTGGTACATGGACCAGATGCTGCGCCCGGCCTACGATTCGCCTGCGCTGCCGCTGGGGTGGAGCAGGGGAGACTATGCCCTGGGGAACAACGACTATGTCCTCGTCCAGCCCGACCTCCGCGAGCGCGTCATGGCACTCTATCGCAACGAACCAGAGACCATGCGGCGCATCATGGGTGACGAACCGTTTGAACTGTCCAACATCCTCCGCCATTGGGTGTTCTGCCGCACCGACGGCATGAGCGAGGCCGACGTGCGCCTGCGCCGCTATGCCAAGGCCCTGGTGTGCGGCGAGGAGGACGAGGCAGGTCTGCCCGAGGTGCGCTGCATACCCACGGACAGCGTCTTCGTTACCCAACCTGCCGGGTGGCGCATGCCCTTGTCGCTGGCAGGCATGAAGATGCTTACCAAGGGCGGCCTGATGGTGATGCAGCTGCTTTCCAATCCTTCCGACTCCCGCCCACTGTACGTCACCACCTCCATGAACCTTGACCTGGTATCCTACCTCAAACCCTATCTCGTCCTCGAGGGACTGCTCTACCGCGTGGTGCCTTCTCCCGATGGAAAGGCGGAAAATGAGCGTGCCGATGTCGGGCGCATGTACGACAACTTCATGCAACGCTTCTCCTATGGCGGCCTGTCCTCACCCGGTGTCTATGTCGACTACGATGTGCGCAAGATGGTCTATGGACACGCGCATCAGATGGCCGTGCTGGCGGAAGCCCTGTTGCGTGCCGGAGACAAGGAGCGTGCCCTGGCCGTAGTGCGCAAATGGCAGGATGCCTTCCCCGACGTAACCGTGCCCCACGACGAGGCCGCCCTGGTGATGGCGGAGTGCCTCTACAGGACCGGCAACACGGCCGAGGCCGATGCTATGGCCGGAAGGCTCCTGGCCCGTGCCTGCGAGTGGCTGACGTGGACCTCCACGTTGTCCCCGCAGCGCCGCCGCGGTTCCGCATTCACGGAATACGTGTGGTTCCGCGCTATGGAGCGTGCCCTGGACGTGCTGCAACGTTGCGGCCGCGATGAACTGTTGAAGAGATACCTTCCCGAATACGAAACCCTAACGCAAAACAGACGATGAAACCGAACAAAAACACCGCCTGGCACCATCGTGTGTCCATGTGCTCCTACGCAGCGGCCGCCATACTGCTGCTGGCAGGCTTCCTGCTGATGTATGGCGAAGGCAGCGACTTCTCCTCCTTCCGTCCCGAGATATTCTCTCCGGTGAGAATACGCCTTGCTCCCCTGCTGTGCCTTGCCGGCTACCTGCTGGTGCCCTTCGGGATAATGTCGGCATCCTACGGAGAGGGGAACAAATAGTGCCTGTGCTTCTCCACCGGTGTTTCTTCAGCCGGCCTTTGGATAACCGCTATCGCCCGGCTGTCCGAAGGTCGGATGCCGCTTCGCAATGATGTCAAAAAAAGTCTCAACGGACTGGTGCCGCTCCGGTCACTAATCCAATACGTGATATGGCATTTCTATACTACTACGGAGGACGAAGTTATAAGTGATATTTGTTTCAATATCGATGGCTGTCATAAAGTCGGGAGCTGCTTCGCGAGTGCTTTGCCGGGGAGCATCTTCAGACCATTGGAAGTCCAGATAATAAGGGATGCCTAACAGTACATTTCTGTCGCTCGAAGTTATATCATACACAAAAGACTCTTTGGTGTACAACGCAGAAAAGTAATATCGGCCATTGTTTAGTTCAAAAGCATATGTGCCTTTTTCCTTTAAGTTGAAGGAGTCATCATATAAATACGCAGTTCGCTTCTCGTCGTTGACCAGGAACATGTAACTTCCTGTGCCGTAAAATGGATGCTGGACCGTATAGTGGTCTCTGACATAGAAGCATAAATACTTGTCCACCATCTTTATCCTGATGGTTGTGCTTGCGTCTCCGAGTTTGTCCTTTACAAGCAGAGTGGCTGTCCCCTTTCTTAATGGTGTGAATTTCAGATAACCGTCCTCTATAGACGAAATCTCAATGATGTCAGGATTCAGATTCTGTATTGAGAACCTGTCGCTGCTGCCATTGAAAGCAATTCTTTGTAAACCGTAGAATAGCTGCATTTCATAATACTCTTTCTCAAAACACGGCACAGTGGAAGGTGGATTGTCTTCAGTACAACCACAGACCATGAGCACAAGGCTTAAAAAGTATAAATACTTCATAATAGTAGGATGCCCTATTGGGGGCGATGAATAAGAGGCCCACCAATAGGCATTGGATATAGTTCTTGTGTAGTTTGTTTATTTCTCAATAGTTAAGTCATATTTTGGCACGTAAAAGCCCAAAAGATAGATTTTTCATAACTATAGGATTTTTAATTATCTACTGCAAATGTAGCAAAAAAGTCCGATATAAGCTCTTCTTGTTCTTACTTTTTGTTCTTTAGGTGATATGTAATCTCGTTAACATTTTGTTTTCATCGTTTAATGTTTCACCCATGTTATTGCCATCACCTTTTCCTTGCTTGCTTTCAAAATTTTCGGGTATGTATTACATGTGTTGTTGAGTGATTATACAACAAAGCTAAGAACTTGATTGGGCTTATTAAAACTATTCAGAAAAGTCTTCTAATGGGTGCTCGTTTGTTTTTTGATGCTGTAAAGTTAGAACGATTACCGTGGTAGGGGTCCCCGAGGCAAACCAATAGGTACGGGACATCTGCTTGTTGGGTATGTTGAAAGGATTGAAGACATCAAATAAGAACGCATCCGAAAGTCCAGTAGAAACGAGGCCGAGAGTCTACTGAAGTCAGGGACGAGAGTCCAATAGACTCAAGCCCTCGACTCCAGTAGAGTCAAAAATACCATCTCGTGACGGTCTGCCTTTAATCTCATTTTTTTGCAATGATAAAGAAATACAAATGAAAGAGTAATAATTATTACATCCGTTTAATAATAGGTAATAGTGACGGAAATGCCTAATGGCGTTTTTTGCATGCTTTTGTCTTCGATTGTCACATGCGCATGCCGTTTCTGGGTACTGTGTGTAGCGGTGGATTTGTGCCTGCTTCTGTGTAATACAGGCCAATGTGTTGCTTTGCAGGAAAGTATATGTAAGAAGCTTTCGTGCATGGAAAACGAATAATCGTGTGTAGACACCAAGAATGTGATGTATAAAGTACTGTGGCAGAGCAATCTTTAAGTAGGAGGTCGTATGCTGTTGAACTTGTCATGACACCGAATTCCTGAAATCAGGTCGAAAGCGTAGAAAGATGGCATTAAAAGGGTGTTTGTTGAAATGAAATTCGTGATTTCCAGTAAAAAGCAGTATTTTTGTGCCTGTTAATTGATACGTTGGATAGATAAAGCCCAAGAGGGCTATAGCAACAGTATGCAGTTTTAAGCAAAATAAAGATAATCCGCCATTCATCATGGACTCAAACAGGGTAATCATATACACCGCCAGTGACGGGCAGACAAAGATAGATGTGAAACTTGAAGATGAGACACTGTGGCTTACGCAGGCTCAGATGTGCGAACTTTATCAGACAAGCAAATCAAACATAAGTGAGCATATCAAGCACATTTTTGAAGAAGGTGAATTGCAGGAAGATTCAGTTGTTCGGAAATTCCGAACAACTGCCGCAGACGGGAAATCGTATCTGACCACCTTTTATAATTTAGACATGATAATAGCCCTCGGTTATCGTGTCCGCTCCATCATTGCCACCCGGTTTCGCCAATGGGCTACTCTGCGGTTGAAGGAGTATATGGTAAAGGGTTTTACGCTTGATGATGAGCGGTTGAAGAAACTGGGAGATGGAGGCTATTGGAAGGAGCTTTTGGAAAGGATCAGGGATATCCGTGCCACAGAGAAGGTGATGTATCGTCAGGTGCTTGAAATATATGCCACCAGTATTGACTATGACCCAAGGGCATCCGTATCACAGGAGTTTTTCAAAAAAGTTCAGAACAAGATACATTATGCGATTCACGGGCATACGGCAGCGGAGCTTATCGTTGAACGGGCTGATGCAGAGAAAGATTTTATGGGGTTGCTGACTTTCAGGGGTAATCATCCTACATTGATGGAGGCTAAGACCGCAAAGAACTATTTGGACGACAAGGAACTTCGTGCCATGGGACAATTGGTTTCAGGATATCTGGATTTTGCCGAGCGACAGGCAGAGCGTGAACAACCGATGACCATGAACGACTGGGCTGCATATTTGGATAGGATTCTGACCATGTCTGGAGAGAAACTTCTGCAAGGTTCTGGAAGTGTTTCTCATGAAGATGCGATGGAACATGCCACCAGTGAGTACCGCAAATACAAACAGCGCACCATCAGTGATGTGGAACACGACTATCTGTTGTCGATAAAAACTATCGAGGACTTAGGCAAGAATGGTGGTATGCATTAGACAGCAACAGAATGCTATTAAGCTATGGACATGATACCTACAATTTAGACATGATAATAGTCCTCGGTTATCGTGTCGTGACAATAACAATGGTGTGGCTGCTTTCTATTGTTGGACGCGCACTCTTACGATAATTCCTCTGATTTGGAGCAAATCATCGGGTTTATTGCCGTGTAGCCCCTGATGCAGGATATAGTCTCTGTATTACTTTTACGAATGATTTTGGTAGACGGACGTTGCTGAGTTCCGTGGCTTTGGCGAATAACGGGGCAATTTGCTCGTCCCTGAAGCCGGCAATGCCGCAGCCGATGCGTGTGACGAGGAATGTCAAGTTCGTATGTTCGCTGGCAGATTGGATGAAATCATCCACGTATGGCCGATTTGGGTTTAATGCACAATAGGTCGGTATCGTTTTTCACCTTATATATAATATGCGTACGCGCGAAAGCTCCCGCCAGCCTGATGGCGGGCTGGCGGGTAAGGGGCTTCACTGCTTCTTTTTCGGTGCTATGTTGAACCTGTACACGGCATGCAGCATGCCGTACCTGGGCAGGGACATGTACCAGGTTTCGGTGCGTCCCTGGGCATTCATGGTCTGGCGTACGTTGGAGATGTTGTTCAGGATGTCGAAACCGTCCAGCATCAGGGTCAGCCTGCCCTTCATTAGTTTCTTGGCCACACGGATGTTCCATACGAAGTTGTCTGTGTTGAAGGATGCGTCGCCGTATCCCCTGCGGCTGTACATGGTGGCGTCCGTGGAGATTTGCCACCCCATGGGGATGTCGGCCACGCAGTTGATGCCATAATGGAATGATGCGGCATCCGTGGGGATGAATCCTGCCCTGGGCGAGGTCTGGTGCGTGTAGGTCACCGAGGCCTTTCCTCCCATGCGTACATGTCCGACTGAGTAATTCATGCGCAATCCCTGCGTCAGGTATGTGGTGTTCACTGCGCTTCTCTGCGGTGCCACGTCCGCTGACTCGCTGCTGAGGTCTATGCTGTGTTGGTAGGTGGCATTGGTGTTCAGCTCTAGAGTCAGGCGCTTGCTTTTGTCCAGGGGCGTGGAATAGGTCACGTTGCCCGACACGCTTCTGTTGCCGTTGACGTTTTCCGGGCGGTAGGTGTAGATGCCCGTCAGGCGGTCGTAGGTATATCCCATGGCCACGGCATTGCGCGTCAGCTGGTAATCGGCGTTGGCAGAGACCATGCGCTGCTTCTCGGGGCTGTTCCACATGTATTTCAGTCCCCACTGGTGCCCGTGCGTCACGCGCAGGTCGCTGTTGCCGGTATACACCTGCAGGGGGTTGTCGTTCGTGCGCACGTCCACGAAATAGTCTATGGAGGCCGGGCTCATGGACATGTTGTAGTTCATGCTCAGTTCGTGGTAGGACAGCACGCGAAGTTCCTCTGCAAAACGTACCCATCTCTTACGTACCGTGGCTGACGGGCGTACGAACACATACTTCTTTACGATTGTGGTGTCCGCCAGGGCGGGGCGGTTGTAGTCCAGCCGGTTGCGGTCAATGCTTATGGGGATGTTGAAATCGAAGTACAGGAAGTCTTTCTTGTAATCTTCCTTGTGCAGGTTAAGGGTCACGACGTGATAGTCGTTCTGCTTCTTCGTGTATTTGCTGTGCTCAGGGTCGTAGGTCTGCGCCATCCAGTCCGTCACGGAGGGTAGCACGCCCAGTTCGGGCCATTCGCCCGGATTCTGCGTCAAGCGGTCCAGGCGGAAGAGGCCGTAGTCCTGCCATGTGTTATCCGTGGCATACTCGTAGGACGGCTTGAGGAGCACATTGCGTCCCAGCGCCCAACAGAAGTACGAGGCCTTGACGGCAGCGGAATGGCTGCCGAAGCCGTTGCCGGCATACTCGTTTCTCAGGTCAATGGGAGTACTTCCCAGGGGATAGTCGTAGAGCTTGTGCGCGAAGTTGTCGTGGTGGCTGTTGACATAGTTGCCGCGTGCCTCCACCAGGATGTTGTCATGGGTGTGCGGCAGTTTCACGGCGGCCTGCGCATTGGCTCCGGCCGACAGGTAGAAGCCGTCGTGCATGCCAGCGTCGGACACACGGTTGATGATGCCTGCCAGCTTTGTCGGGTTCACGTCGGGCGCGAACAGGGTGTCCAGGGAGGCGTCCGACAGGTTGTCTGCCGTGGACCGCAGCGAGCGGTTGAGGCTGTTGCCGCTGTTGGAGGAGTAGAAGAAGCTGGGGTCTACCGTGACGTTGACCCATTTGCTGTAGAACGTCCAGTTGTGTGAGGTGCTGAAGTACAGGTCGTGCTTGCTGCTGGTATTCCGTATGCGGCCATACACGTCTCCACTTTGCAGGAAGGACTGGCTGGCGGTCAGCTCCTTGGTTCTTGAGTCGGTGTGGTTCACCGTGGCCTCGCCCTCCACCTTGAACCTGTGCATGCGGTCGTTGACGAGATAGTTCACACCGCCGTTCTGCGTGGTCTTCATTCCATCGGCCACGGCCGGCATCCATTCGCTGTTTTGCCCGGGACGTTGCATGTCGTTCAGGTTATTGACATTGGCAAAGGCCGACAGGCGCGAGTGTGTGGTGAACCTTAGGGCGAAGAGGCGTGCCATGTACCGTTCGTTTGTGCCGCCCCCGGCCTCCACGTTGCCCAGCCAGCCGATTTGGTATTCCTTCTTCAGCCTGACGTCCATGACCAGCTGCTCGTCGCCCATGTTCCTGCCAAGCAACTTGCCGGTCCTGCCCATGTTGTCGTACACTCTGACGTCCTTCACCATGTACGTGGGCAGGTTCTCCAGCATGATGGTGCGGTCCTTCTTGAAGAAGTCCTCGCCGTTCAGCAGCAGGCTTTCCACCTGCTTGCCGTTGACCAGGATGCGCCCGTCGTCCTTCAGTTCCACTCCTGGCAGCTGTCGTATCAGCGCGTCCAGCATGGAGCCTTCCTCCAGCTGGAAGGCGTCGGCATTGTACACTATCGTGTCTCCGCGGACGTAGAACTTTACCTTCGTGGCCTTTACCGTCACCTCGTCCAATGTCGTTTCGCGTGGATGGCGCTTCATCAATATGGGGTCGAGAAGTATCGCTTTCTCGCTCTTCCTCAGTTTGTCAATCTTGTATGGCATGGTGACTGTCCGGTACTTCTCCTTGCTCATGCGCAGGACGTATTCTCCTGCCTCCGGTATGGCGAGGAAGTATATGGGACGCAGATCGGCTACACCCATGTTTGCATTGATGACCCACTCGAAGACCAGTGTGCTGTCCTTGGTCAGCAGCTGCGCCTTAACGTCAATCATGGGTTGGCGGGTAACATGGTCCAGAACCTGTCCATAGATTACATGGTATTCTTTCTTCATCATGTCGTCAAGCGTGATGAGGGGTTTGTCCTGTGCCCTGCTGCAGAGGCAGGAGAGAAGCATGATTAAATGCAGAAGTCTTTTCATTTCCATAGTCTTTGGGTTTTTGTCTGTGGCAAAGATATGGCAAATAATCATGCCGCCCACCAATTGAAAGGCCACCCGGGGCAAGATTGTATGAAAATCATACACTTTCGGCAGGGCCTGTTCCCGAAGGCGGACATGGACATGCCTTTTGTGGGAATTTGGGGTCAGCGGGTATTTCCGGTTGGTGAGGCCAGGCAACGCCCTCTTGGGTGGTCTGCACCAACTTTCCATGAGAGCACAACGCCCCATCTGCCAAGTGAGGGTATAGGCTGCGGGCTGAAGGTCCAACAGCGGTCAGTCCAAGGCAAGCGAAGCGGCGCCTTGGGGATATAGTTAGCAAGAGGGCATGCGCTCTGAAAGGCAAAAGCGTTGATATTCAACACCCGGGCACCACCTCATTACCGCTTATGCCCTTTCAGGGCGTAAGATGCTGGGTGGACATGATACCCAGGGCGCCGCTTCGCTTGCCCTGGGCTGCGGGCTTGTTGCCCCTCCGGGGCGTCCGTGGCGGCTAATTTCCCGGGGCTTACCAACAGGAAGTATCCGCTGACCCGGGATTGGTCTTCGTGATGAAGCCTTCAATGTCAGGGGTGGTAGTGCCAGGCTTGTTGGTGTCTGGGTTGTTGGTGCCAGGGTTGGTATTAAAAAAGACAGTGGAACTGCCACGAGGAGTTCCACTGTCAACCAATTCGTACGCCTGATAGGACTCGAACCTACACGCATCGCTGCACCAGATCCTAAGTCTGGCGTGTCTACCAATTCCACCACAAGCGCGACTTAGCGAGTGCAAAGGTAAGCATTTTTTCTGGAATACGCGGCATAGTCGGGCTATTATCTTTGCCGGCTTCTTTTTGACGTGGCGTTTGATGCGGCGGTACTTGCGCTGCGGTGGAGGGGGATGCGTGGTGGATGGCACGTGTGCCCTACAGTTCCACGGCGGAGAGCTCGGCATAAGCCTTCTGGTAGGCTCTTTCGGCATCCAGGGCCTTGTCCACGGCATCGTAGTAGAGGCCTATGCCCACGAGGTAGTCGAGTACGGAGATTTCGCCCTCGTTCAGTGCGGTTTTCAGCAAGAGGCAGTTGTTGCATCCGTCCAGTGCAGTACGGTAGGTGTCGGCTGCGGCCTTCAGTCCGCTTGTGCGCTGGTAGAGGATTTCCAGGTTGCCGCGCCATTGCCATCGTGCATCGTTGTGGCGTGCTTCGGCTGCGCGTACGGCAGCCTTTGCCTGGCGTACGCGGTTCCTGTTGGACCACAAGGGCAAAGACATGCCTACGGCTATGCCCTGGTGGCGGTTGCCTCCATGCTCGAACTCGCCCTCGTAGCCCAGGGAGACGGAGGGCAGGTTCATGGTCTTGCTCAGTGAGAGTTCCTTCTTGCCCAGCTCTATTTCCTGTCCGGTGTATGCCAGGGCGGGGTTCTTGGCCTCGGCCGTGGCGTACCAGTCGCGGAAGTCGGCCGGCAGGACTATGGGCGCGTATTTCGACTGGGTGAAGGCAACGCCCTCTCCCCCGTTGAGGCGTGTCAGTTTGGAGAGTACTGCCTGTTGCTCGGCCTCCATCAGCGTCATTTGGCTTTTCAGTGTGGACAGGCTCAGCATCACGTTGTTGTATTCCAGCTGGTTGCCTTCGCCGTTGTCCATGCGCTGTTTCTGTCCCTCGGCTATGGTCTGGGCGTGGGCCAGGCGCGTGTGCAGTTCGTTCAGCATGGCGTTGTAGTAGACAAGGTCCAGGCAGAGCAGCTTGGCCTCCAGGAGGATGGCCATTCGGTCTGTGCGGTATTGCCAGTCCACCAGCTTGTCCTTCTCTCCTGCCACCTTGCTTTTCAGGCCAGAGAGCGTTGCCATGTCGAAGGTCTGCGACAGGCTGACGTTCTGCTTGTTGTTGACTGCCACGGGGCTGCCCCACGCATAGTTGTAGCCTATCTCCGGGTCGGCAAGCGTGAGGCCGGTGTGGTTCTCCAGGCGCTGTGCTTCGGCCGTTTGGCGCAAGGCCTGCAGCGTGGTGTTGTTCTTCTCTATGGCTTGCAGGACGGAGGCTATGCCGTCGGTCTGTGCACGTAGGGCCATGGTGCAGGCCAAGGTTGCTATGGCAAGTAATGTCTTTTTCATCATGATATGTTGTTGTTGGTTTCGATGCTGTTGACAGGCTCCACACGTGAGTGGTCCTTGCTGTTGGTGAGCAGATACATGATGGGAACTATGAAACCGTTGAGTAGTGTGGAAGTGAACAATCCGCCCAGAATGACCTTGGCCATGGGGCTTTGGATTTCGTTTCCGGGCAGGTCGCCCCCTATGACCATGGGGATGAGCGCCAGGGCCGAGGTGAGTGCCGTCATGAGTATGGGGTTCAGGCGGTCGGCGGACCCGTGCATCACGGCCTGGCGCAATGTCATTCCCTCGGCGCGGAGGTCGTTGTAGCGGGCTATCAGCAGCATGCCGTTGCGTGTGGCTATGCCGAAGAGCGATATGAACCCAATGATGGCGGGGATGCTGACGACTCCGTCCGTGCACCATATCGCCATCACACCCCCTATGAGGGCCAGGGGCAGGTTGAGCAGTATGACAAGGGACTGCACTACATTGCGGAACTGGTTGAACAGCAGCAGGAATATGACCAGAATGGAGAAGACGGACGCAATGAGCAGTATGCGCGATGCCGCCTGCTCGCTCTCGAACTGTCCGCCGTATTCCACGTGATAGCCCTCGGGCAACTGTATTTCCTTGTCAATGCGTTCCTTCACGTCGTTCACCACGCCCAGCAGGTCGCGTCCGGCCACATTGGCCGAGATGACTATCTTGCGGGCCACGTTCTCGCGGTTGATGGTGTTGGGACCCATGGCCGAGGTGACGTCCGCAATGTTGCCCAGCGGAATCTTCCTGCCGTTGGCGTCTATGATGAGCTCCCTTATCCGCTCCATGCTCGAACGGCTCTCGTCGTTGACCCTGAGCGTGAGGTCGAAGGAACGGTTGCCCTCGTACACCATGGAGACGGCCTCGCCGGAGAGGAGCACACCGACGATGCGTGCGAACTCCGGCATCGTCACCCCGTACTTGGCCATGACGTCGCGCCTGGGCACAATCTTCAGCTGCGGGCGTTCCACCTGTTGCTCCACGTTCAGGTCGGCCAGCCCCTCCACGTCGTGCACGGCCTCCTTTATGCGGTTGCCCAGGGCGTACATGCGGTTGAGGTCGGTGCCGAAGAGCTTTATGGCAATGTTGGCGCGTGTGCCGGAGAGCATGGCATCTATGCGGTGTGTGATGGGTGCACCCACTTCCACGTTGATGCCCGGCACAGCCTTCAGCCTCTCGCGTATGTCGGCCGACAGTTCGTCCTTGGAACGCTTGTCCAGCACGAACGGTGCCTCAATCTCGGACGTATTCACCCCGAGGGCATGCTCGTCCAGTTCTGCACGTCCGGTCTTGCGTCCCACGGTCTGTATCTCGGGTATGCCAAGCAGTATTTCCTCCACCTTGGCACCCAGCTTGTCCGATTCCTCCAGTGAGATTCCCGGCAGGGTGCTGACATTGATGGTGAAGGAACCTTCGTTGAACGGTGGCAGGAAACTGCGTCCCAGTCCGGTGAAGATGGCCAGTGCTGCCACGAAAACCACGCCGGTGGCCGTGAGCACCGTGCGGCGGTGGCGGATGGAGCGCTCCAGGAGCACGGCATAGGCTGCCTTCAGCTTGCGTGCCACGGCCGGTTCCTGTTCCGCCTTGCCGTCATTGCCCTTCTTCCCCTTGCCCAGAAGGTAGCTGCACAGCACCGGTGTGAGCGTGAGCGCCACCACTGTGGAGGCGCACAACGAGGTGATGAAGGCTATGCCGAGCGGCACCAGCAGCCGGCCCTCCATGCCGGTGAGGAAGAACAAGGGGACGAAACTTGCTATGATGATGAGCGTGGAGTTCAGTATGGGCATGCGTACCTCGCGCGAGGCCTCGAAGACCACGGTCAGCAGGGGGCGCCGTTGCGCCTGCGGGAGGTTGCGGTTCTCCCTAAGCCGTTTGAACACGTTCTCCACGTCCACTATGGCATCGTCCACCAGCGAGCCTATGGCTATGGCCATGCCGCCGAGGCTCATGGTGTTGATTGTCAGCCCCATGAGATGCAGCACGAGGATGGACACCACGAGGGCCAGTGGAATGGTCACCAGGGAGATGAGCGTGGTGCGCACGTTCATCAGGAACACGAACAGGACGATGACCACGAAGATGCCACCCTCCAGGAGCGAGCTCTTCACGTTGTCGATGGAACTGTTGATGAAGCGTTCCTGGCGGTAGATGTCCGTGGACATGTGCACGTCAGGCGGCAGGTTCTTCTGCAACTCGGCCAAGGCCGCGTCCAGTTTGCCGGTGAGTTCCAGGGTGCCCGTGTGCGGCTGTTTGGTGATGGTGATCATCACGGCCGGTTTGGTGCGGTGCGACGCCACTCCCGTCTTGGGCGTGCGGTTGCCTATCTTCACCTCGGCAATGTCGCGCAGCAGTATGGGCACGTCGCCGGCCGTCTTCACCACGGCATTGCCCAGCGCCTCCACGTTGTTGGTGGAAAGGACGCCGCGGATGATGTACTCGTTGCCGTATTCGTACAGTATGCCTCCGGCCGTGTTCTGGTTCATGTCCTGCACGGCGGCATACACTTCGTCCAGTGCTATGCCGTAGTGCTTCATGCGTGCGGGGTCGGGCAGTATCTGGTATTCCTTTATCTCACCTCCCAGCACCGTCACCTGGGCTACACCGCCTGTGGCCAACACCCGCGGGCGTATGGTCCAGTCGGCAATGGTGCGGAGGTCTTGCATGGAGGTGGAGTCCGATGTCAGCGCCACGAACATCATCTCGCCCAGGATGGACGACTGGGGACCCAGCATGGGTGTCCCCACGTTCCGGGGAAGCGCGTCGCTTACGGTGGCTATCTTTTCGGAGACAATCTGTCGGGCGCGGTATATGTCGGTGCCCCAGTCGAATTCCACCCACACGATGGAGAAGCCCGTGGTGGACGAAGAGCGCACACGGCGAACGTCCGTGGCACCGTTGACGGCAGTTTCCAGCGGGAAGGTCACCAGTTGCTCCACTTCCTCCGGGGCCATGCCGTTGGCTTCGGTCATCACCACCACGGTGGGTGCATTGAGGTCGGGGAAGACATCCACGTCCATGGTCTTGGCCGTGTACACTCCGGCCACCATCAGCAGCACGGCCGAGAGCAGCACCACGAGACGGTTGTCCAGCGAGAATCGTATGATTTTGTCAAGCATAGTATGTCTGTATGAAACGGGTTAGTGTGAATGTGAGTGACCCGGGATGGCTGTGGAGATGCCCGCCAGTTTCACCTGGTATGCCCCTCGGGTGACCACACGGTCTCCCGTGCCGAGGCCGTGGAGGATTTCCACGCGGGTGCCGTCGTTGCGTCCCGTTGTCACCTCCTGCTTCCTGTAGATGTCGTCGGCAATGTGCAGGTACACGAACATCAGTCCCTGTTCCTCTGTCAGTGCGGACACGGGCACGGAGAGCACCTCTTCCTTGGGAGCCGAGAGCAGGTACACCTCGGCAAAGGCTCCCGGTACGAGGTCGCCGACGTTGTCGAACTCGAAGGTCACGGGGATGTACGATGCCCCTCCGGTGGCCGTCTTACCGTAGGACAGGAGCCGTCCGTGGAGTTCTTCCAGGCTGTAGACACGGTTATCGTATGCTGTGCGGAAGTTGGCCGTCTGTATGTCGCGCAACAGGCGGAAGCCGCTTTCCGGCACATCGGCCCGCAATTGCAGGCGCCGGTTCTGCGCCACCACCGCTATGGTCTGCCCTACGGAGACGTACTCGCCCTGTGCCACAGGCAGGCTCTTGATGTATCCCGAGACGGGTGCTGCAATGCCTACGCCTTTTGCGGTGAGGCGTCCGGCCTGTCCTTCGTAGGCCTCCTTGGCCGTTTCATACTGCAGGCGTCTGCGCTCGAACTCCTTCTCGGAGATTATCTTGTCTGCCACCAGCCGTTCGGCCCGGTGGAAGTCGCTTTCGGCCGTCTCGAAGGCCAGCCTGGCCTTTTGCACGGGGTCGCCTTCCTGCAGGTTGCGTGCCGAGACGTATGCTACGGTTTCGCCCCTGTCCAGGGCCGAGCCTTCGGTTATCGATGCATCGGCAAAGCGTATCACTCCCGACGAGGTGGCCACTATGGCCTGTTCCTCGCCCTGCAAAGCCATAATCTGTCCGCTTGCGCGCATGACGGAGCGGAACGGGGCAGGCCGCACGGTGTCGGTCTCCAGCCCGGCCGCCTCGGCCTGTTCGTGGGTGAAGTGTATTTCGCCCGCATGGACTTGGGCTTCGTTTCCCGTGTGGCTTTCCGTTGGGGCGGTGGTGTCGTTGTGGTCGTGATTGTGGCACCCCGTCAGGAGCAGGGCGGCCATGGTTGTTGCAATTGCTCTTCTCATGTTGGCGATGATTGTGGATTTATGCCTGTCTGTCCGTTTCAACGGACGCTATGTGCAGACAGGCAAGTATATATATAAATAAGGTGTAGTTCTTCATCTTTGTGTGATTTGCGGAGCAAAGATAGGAAGAATATGTTGCAAGTTGATTGCAAATGTGCTCTCTCCACGTGTGCGGTGGGGCGCAGAGTCGTATGGTGTGTGCCCACTGGCCGTGTGCCGTGCGTCGCAACAACCGGTTCTTTTTGCTGCAACAACCGGTTCTTCCGCCCGTGACAACCGGTTTATCCGGCCGCGACAACCGGTTTATTCATATCCCGCCTCATGCCCGGCGAGGGCGTGTGTCGTGCGGAGTGGCCGCACATAACGAAAGAGCGGACACCCCATGTGGGATGTCCGCTCCTGTCTCTCGGTCGAGAAGGGTTTTAGTCCTTCTTGAGCTCGGTCACCTCGGCCACTCTGCTCTGGAATTCGGGGCAGGGCTTAAATGCGGGAATATAGTGCTCGGGCACTATGATTGTCTCCTGCTTGGTGATGTTGCGGGCTGTCTTGGCGGCACGCTTCTTCAGATTGAATGTACCGAAACCACGCAGGAAAACGTTTTCGCCGCTGGCCATGGTGTCCTTGATGATGTTCATGAGTGCCTCCACGGTCACCAATGCTGTGGGCTGGTCAACGCCGGTCTCGCGTGAGATGGCACGTACAAGTTCCTGTTTCGTCATAATGTGATGTGCTTATTTGTATGGTTTGATGTCTTGTAATGCATTTATAGTTTGGTCATTACCCAAAAGCTGTGCAAAGGTACGAAGAAACGCGGTAATGCGCAAGCAAAAGCGCGTTTTAATTCCTATAATCATGTAGGAACGTGGCCTATAGGGTCATTCTTCTTCGGTTATTGCCTCGTAGACCTGGATGGCCCGACGCTTTAGCTCGTAGCGGTAATAGACGTAGTCCATTCCTGCATATAGGTACACCAATAGGACGAAGGCCAGCCAGCCGGCGATGTACGGGTGTGTGGAAATAAGTTCGATCATTGTGAGAATGTGTTGATATGGTTAGAACATGACCTTGCGGCTGGTGGCCTGGGCACCACATGTCACGCTGACGGCATAGATACCGCGGGGGGCGGACACAATGGTGGTGATCTCCTCGGCGTCGCTGGTGCATGATGCCACTACGCGGCCGCTCATGTCGCTGACGAGTATGCGTTTCTCCATGCCCTTGGTGCCGGGACAGGTGACGATGACCTTGCTGTCATCGGCCTTCACGTCAAAGCCCTTGTCGGACAGGGGAGAGTCGATGCCGGTGGTGCCGTTGTCCAGTGACAGACGGAATACCTGGGTGGCGTGGCTCTTGACTGCTGTGGTGAGGCTGCCCTGGGCGTCCGGCATGGCTGCCTGTGCCCATACGTCGCGGCAGGTGTAGGTCTTGGTTGGATCGAGGCCGGGTACCTTGCTGAAGTCGATGGTGAAGTTGCGGCGTGTGTCGCCCAGGTTCACTGCGGCAACGGCTATGTCACCGTTCTCCAGATCCTTGGCGTACAGTTGTATGTTGTTCTCCTCCAGTATGAAGTCGGCCTGCTGGCCCATGCGGTCCTGGTTCAGGGCTATCATCTCCTTGTTGGTGAGGATGGCGATGTCCTCGTCGGAGAGTGCGCGGCGCGGGTCGAAGGACAGTGCCATGGGAGATGACCACATGCACCAGAGGGCAAACTGCGTGCGGTACTCGTCCATGGTCATGCCGGGGCCGGTCTGGCAAAGGTCACTGCTGGACTTGCCGGTGCCGTGGAGGCCTGTGCAGAGCATGTCGGCATCGTTGAAACGGTTGACACCCTGCCATGTAGAGAGGTTTTTCATGGCCTCGATACTTTGTACCACGCCAACGCCGGGGCTGCGTGCTATCCAGCAGTCGCGGACGTCATAGCTGATGCGCCAGCAGCTGCCACCTACTTCGGCACCCCACTTCCAGGGTTCGCGCGGACCCCATTCGCAGATGTAGAGCATGATGTTGCGGCCGCTGTTCTTCAGGGCGTCACCAAATGCCTTGTAGCGGGTTTTGGCGCTCTCCACGTCTTCCGGTGCGTGGCAGTAGTCGCACTTCACTACGTCCACACCCCATTCTGCATACTGGTTGGCATCGATCACCTCGTAGCCGTAGGTGCCGAATGCACCGGCACAGGTCTTGCCGGCGGCGTCGGTATAGATACCGAACTTCATGCCGTTGCTGTGTACATAGTCGGCCACGGGCTTGAGGCCGTTGGGGAAGCGTGTGGGGTTGGGCAGGGGCTTGCCGTCGGCGGCACGGCTGTCGGCCTGCCAGCGGTCGTCCATCATGATATGATTCCATCCACAGTCAAAGAGGCCCTTGTTCAGGAAGAGCTGGGTGGCCTGCTTTACGATGTCCTCGGAGATCTCGGCCTCTACGGAGTTCCATGACAGCCAGCCCATGAAGGGAACGGGGTGCTGGAGATTGGAGGATACGGTGAGGGTGATGGTGTCCTTGGTGGTCTCGCCGTCGATTGTGGTGTGAGCCACGTAGTGGTAGACGCCTTCCGTCTTGATGATACCCTCGACGAGACGGCGTTCGGCATTCCATGTGAGTCCTTCGGGAAGGTTGTCTACGGTTATCTCGGCCTCGGAGCTGGACGGGCGTACCTTATGCATGAAGCGTACGTTGGGTTGTGAGAACACTGTCACAGGGCTGGCCAGCTGGCTGGAGATCTCCTGGGCAGATACGATGACGGGACGTGTGGAGTTTTGCTCCTTGTACTCGAAGTATGCTCCGGCCCAGTCCACGTGGTCGTAGGCGTTGCCGCCCACGCCGTTTTCCGCTTCCAGATAAAGATACTTCCATCCTTCCAGTTCGATGTCGATGAGGGGAGTGGTCTTGTCCTTGGCAGTGATGGTGCCTTCAGAGGCGATGTATGTGTCCCCCTTCTCGTCTTTCAGCATGACACGGTATGTGCAGTTGGCGTTGCTGGTATTGCTGCCTGCACCGGAAATTACCTCGTCATCTATGCCGACACGTGCGACGAAGCGTGTCACGCTGCCGTTGAGCTTGACGATGATCTGGCTGGGTGAGTGCGTACCCACGCCGCTGAGGTAGGTGGTGTCCTTGAGTATGATGGAGTTGCCGTCGATACTCTTGTTGGCCTTGATGGTGCCCCATCCGCAAGTGGCCTTGCCTATTTCCAGGGAACTGAGCGGGATGTTCTCCATACCTTCCTCGGCCTCGGGTATGTCCACAGTCTTGGAACCGTCGCGGTACATGTCGCTCTCCAGCAGGGTGGCCGGCTTATTGCCGCTGTAGCGGAACACGGCATTGGCCCAGGAGACGTGGTCGGCCCAGGTCTTGCCTGCGGGGTCGAGGTTGAGCACCAGGTAGTCGCATCCCGTCAGGTCTATGTCCACGGGCACGGTGAAGCCATCCGTGCGTCTGATGGTGCCCTGCATGACCACCTTCTCAACGTGGTTGGTGTACGTAGAGATAGTATAGGATACGATGCCGTGTTCGGCCAGGTTCTCGGCGGCGTCATCGATACCCAGACGTGAGGTGAAGCGTGTGGCTCCGTTCACGGCCACTACGGCCTTGGAGGGTGCATGTGTGCCTACGCCGCTGGTGTATGTGGTGTCTCTGAGCACGATGGGTCTGCCGTAGGTGCTGAGGTTGGCGCGGGCCTTGGTGCGGCCGTTGTCATCGAAGCAGGTTATCTTGGTCAGATCAAGGGTGCTGAATTGGCATACGTCGTTTCCCTGTGGAGGGTTGACGGTGATGTCTGAGGACTGTGCCGACAGGAGAGCCGGGCTCAAGGTGAGAAGCATTACGGCCAATGGGCGGCATGTCTTGCGGAAAAGTTTGTTTGTCATAGTTAGGTTATGTATGATGTATGGACTCGCGCAGCGGTCATTAGTGTGCCTTGCCGGGCAGTTATCGGGCGTAAAGATACAAATAAACGCGCTAATGCACAAGCAATAACGCGTCTTTATTGGTGTGTCGGCACGTAAAAGTGTCCTTATGTCGCTTCTGTCAGTCAGTGAGGCATGCCTCGAGCTTCCTTCTCAGGTCATCGGTGTCCATGTGTATGCCTATGAAGACGATCTTCTGCATGCGGTCGCCGTAGACCTCGTCCCAGTCGGCTTGCAGACGTGCGTCGCGCGCCAGGATGGGACGCAACTCGTCTTCGGGCATGGTGGCGTACCATTGGCCGGCCTGGTTCAGGGTGACCTGACGTCCGGCCTGTTCAAACAGGTAGCACATGTGTTCCTCTCCCTTGAAGTAGCACATGCCCTTGGCACGTACCACACTCTTGGGCCACTGACGTGCCACGAAGTGGTCAAAGAGTCCCAGATTCATGGGCCGGCGGCTGTAGAACACCCATGTGCCGATGCCGTACTCGTCGCCATGGGGATGCTCGGCATCATGATGGTGGCCACAGCAGCAGTGGCCGTCCTCGTGATGGTGATGTTCGCCGCAGTGGGGGCACACCTCTTCCTCGTCCTCATCATGGTGGTGATGGTGGTGGAGGTGCTCCTCATCGTCGTGGTGATGATGGTGGTGATGGTGTTCCTCGTTGGGCTTCTCTATTTCCTCTATCCACTTGGCCGATGTGGCTACTGCCTCGAAGTCGAAGAGGCCGGTATTCAGCAGCATGTCCAAGTCTACGTCACCATAGTTGCAGGGGATGATGGTGGCATGGGGCTGTATGGTGTGGAGAATGGTACGTATGCGTCCCAGTTCCTCGGCGGTGACTTCGTCGGCCTTGTTCAGCAGGATGATGTTGCAGAACTCTATCTGCTGTATGACCAGGTTGGCGATGTCCTCTTCGGCCAAGGTGTTGCCCGTGAGGTCCAAGCCGCAGCCGAACTCGTCCTTCAGGCGGAGGGCATCCACCACGGAGCAGATGCAGTCCAGTGTGGGCGTGTGGGTGATGGGTGTGGGCTGAGGAGAGTTCATGTCCAAAGACTGGCGGTAGGCACAGATTGTCTGTGCTATTGGTGCCGGTTCGCATATACCCGATGCCTCGATGACGATATAGTCAAAGCGGTCGCTCTCCATGATGTCCCGCAATTGCATGACGAGATCCATCTTCAGCGAGCAGCAGATGCAGCCGTTCTGCAGTGCCACCAGCGAGTCGTCCTGCTGGTCCACTATGCCTCCCTTCTGTATGAGGTCGGCATCGATGTTGACCTCGCCGATGTCGTTCACTATGACGGCAAAGCGTATGCCTTTCTTGTTGTTGAGGATGCGGTTCAGCAGCGTCGTCTTGCCGCTGCCCAGGTAACCGGTAATGAGTAGTACCTTGGTCTGTTTCATGTTACCAGAACTTGTTATTGTTGGGGTCATATTCCATCCCTATGCTGCCCAACGTCGTTGTCAATACTTCCTTCTCTATGTTCATATCCTCGCACAGGGAGTCCAGGGTGGGGTAGTAGTCGCGGAGCTTCATGTTGATGAGGCTCATGAGCATGAACGGGTCGCGTGGAAGGTCGTCCATCATATCTTCTTCTTGCTTGCCGGGTCGCATGTGAGCGATATGCCCAGTTTTTTTAGTATCTTCTTGTCCACCTCGCTTAACATCACTGTGGAGTGTGCCTGCAGGCCGTTGAGCTCGGGCAGCATGGCCAGGGCTCGGCGGCAATTGGCATCTCGAGAGGACAGGACGGACAGGGCCACCAGCACTTCGTCCATGTGCAGGCGGGGGTTATTGCCTCCGAGGTATTCCACCTTGGTTTTCTGTATGGGTTCTATGAAGTCCTGCGGGATGAGTTTCAGGTTGTGGTCTATGCCGGCCAGATGTTTGATGGCATTCAGCAGCAGGCTGGCACAGGTGCCCAGTAATGGGCTGCTGCCTGCCGTTATCATGGTGCCGTCGCTCAGTTCTATTGCCGATGACTCGTTGCCGCTCTCTTGTGCGCGCTTTTTTGCTGCCACGGTGGTGCTGCGCTCTTCTGTAGTGATTTGTGCTTTCTGCATGAGCAGGCGTATCTTGTTCACCTCGGCTTCGTTCATGGCTCCCATGGCCATCTTGTTGAGGGCGGTGTAATAGCGGCGTATGATTTCCTGCCTTGACGCTTCGCGGCACACCCCGTCGTCCGAGATGCACATGCCCACCATGTTCACGCCCATGTCCGTGGGGCTCTTGTAGGGACAGGTGCCGTAGATGCCGTCGAATATGCTGGTGAGGACGGGGAAAATCTCTACGTCGCGGTTGTAGTTGATGGCCACTTCGTTATAGGCCTCCATGTGGTAGGGGTCTATCTCGTTCACGTCATTGAGATCGGCCGTGGCGGCTTCGTAGGCCACATTCACCGGATGCTTCAGCGGGAGGTTCCATACAGGGAAGGTCTCGAACTTGGCATATCCGGCGCACACGCCGCGCTTGTGCTCGTTGTAGAGCTGTGACAGGCATACGGCCATCTTGCCGGAACCCGGTCCGGGAGCCGTGACGATGACCAGCGGACGCTCCGTTTCCACGAAATCATTGCGGCCGAAACCTTTGTCGGAGTCGATGAGTGCCACATCATTGGGGTAGCCTTCTATGGTGTAGTGGTAATAGGTCTTGATGCCAAGTGATTCCAGGCGGCGACGGTAGAGGTCGGCAGAGCTCTGTCCGTTGTAGTGTGTGATTACTACGCTGCCCACCATGAAGCCGTGCGTTTGGAATTCGTGTCTTAGACGCAGGACATCCTCGTTGTAGGTGATACCAAGGTCTTGGCGTATCTTGTTCCTCTCTATGTCTACGGCACTGATCACTATGACTATCTCGGCCTGAGAGGCCAGTTGCGACAGCATTCTCAGCTTGGAGTCGGGGCGGAACCCCGGCAGCACGCGGCTGGCGTGGTGGTCGTCAAATAGTTTTCCTCCCAGTTCCAGGTAGAGCTTTCCCTGGAATTGGGCAATCCTCTCTTTGATGTGTTCGCTCTGTGTGCGTATGTACTTGTCGTTATCGAAACCGTATTTCATAAGTCGTCTCCTTTGGATACCTCTCTATAAAAACAGGCGCAAAGTTACAAAGAAGCCACGAGAAACGGAAGCGTGCCGCACTTTATTTGTCGTTAAAAGTGTTTTTTCTCAGGCAAGGACTTCATGGCTCCCGAACGTGTGTCACAGAACGCAAAGCGCAATGTCACCAAGGTGGGGACATTGCGCTTTGCGGAGATAGTTAGTGAGTTATGTGATGGCGCGATAAGGAGATTGAGTACGGGCTACCACTTTATTTCCACTGCATGGCGGAAGTCCCGCATGGGGTCGCCCCACAGTTCGTCGGCCTGCCGGCGTGTGGTCATGGACGCTTTGACCTTGCCACGGAAGACCTCCCGGCCGTTGAGGCGTATGCGGACCGCCTTTTTCGTGTTTACCAAGCTGTCGGACAGGAAGATGCGTAGGTGGCCGTGCTGTGCCGGAGTGAGTGTTGTGGCGAATAGCATGTCTATGCCCCACATGGGATCCTTCCACGTGGTGCTGTATTCCACAGCATCGGCCGTGATGTCTATGATGTTTGTCTCTGCATTTGCCGTGAACTCGTATCGTGTGCGGTAGGCATCGGTCTCGCCCAGAACCTGCAGGTTGTAGAAGGCGTTGCGCTTGATGCCGTCCATTTCAAAATTCTCCCAGATGAAGTGCTTGGGCTGTGCATTGCGCCTGTAGCCGGCCAGCCAGGGGGTGGTGGGCGAGTAGTCTATGCCGTGTCCTCGGCCGGGTATCAGCTCCACGCGGTGGCGATACTCTCCTGGGAACAGTGCCTGCATGCTGTCCAGCTTCTCCCCCGTGGTACGTGTTAGCATGTAGCGGTAGAACATTTTGTCCTGGTCGCCGGTGAGAAAGCTGAAAGCCACGTTGCCAAGGTTCTCCACCGGTGCGTTTTTCAGTGGTTCGCCGCCGGCCATGGGACCCGCGCCGGCCAGATAGTCGGCGTAGAACGATGCCATGCGCTGGCTGCCATATCCGCCTTCGGAGATACCGAAGATGTAGATGCGGTTCTTGTCTACCTCGGGCATGGCGAGAATAAGGCGCAGGATCCTGTCCCATGCCCACTGTTTGCTGCGCTGATACCAGCGGTACCACTCGCCTTCCTGCGGGATCTGCGGTATGATATACATGGAGGGGCTGTCTTGGAAGCCTTTGGCCAAAGCCAGACCGGTTGCCCACTCGGCATCGCGTGGGCCGGAACCGTGCAGGTAGAGGAAGACGGGGTAGCCCTCTGCTGGCTTCTCGCCCTTGACGCCCAGATAGAAGTTCATTTGGGCATTGGGCTCCAGCGAATCGGGCAGGAGCCACGTGGTGTGGCCACCTTTGGAGAGGGAGTCGGTGAGCAGGCTTCGGAATTCGCTCTGTTCCTTGTCGTCGGGTGCGTTATTGGGCATTGTGGAAGCCTGTGCCGCACCTGCCAGGGCGGTCAGTGTAAGGGCAAGAAGGTGTGTCTTCATAATATATGGTAGTTGTTTTGGGTGCGTGGAATGCCTGGCATTGTTTGGTAGGTTCTGTTGGAGTTTCGTGGCGTCAGTCGCGGCTGCGTCCCATGAACATCAGAATGTAGTACACCAGTGTCGCCAGCGAACCCAGTGCGGCGGCCACGTAGGTGTAGGCGGCGCTGCGCAGCGCGTCGTTCACCATGGGCTGCGTCTCGTAGGTGGTTATGCCGGCGTTGGAGAGCCATGCCGAAGCCCTCATGCTGGCGTTGATTTCCACCGGCAGGGTGATGAAGGCAAACAGTGTGGTGCTGGCAAACAGTATGATGCCTCCGAGCATGATTTGCGGGAAGCTTTCTATGGTGAGTATGCCTATGAGCAGCAGCCATTGCATCCATCCCGAGGCGAAACTCACCACGGGCACCAGGGCGCTACGCATCCTCAGCGGGGCGTAGGCTTGTGCATGTTGCAGCGCGTGTCCGCACTCGTGGGCGGCTACTGCAGCGGCAGCCACGGAGCAGTCGTTGTAGACGCTTTCGCTGAGGTTGACAGTCTTGTCCGTGGGGTTGTAATGGTCGGTCAATTGTCCCGGAGTGCTGATGACGCGCACGTCATAGATGCCATTGTCGTGTAGCATCTTGACGGCCACGTCGCGACCCGTCATGCGGTTGGGCATGAACACCCTGCCGTACTTCTCGAACTTGCTCTTCAGGTTCGACTGAACCAGAAAACTCATGATGGCGATTGCGCCAAACAGTATCCAATAACTCATGTCTTAATCCTCCTTGGTTATGATTACGTCGTATGCTGATGCCCCGGACGATGTTGCCGGCGTTGTATGCCTCGGGGCTTCATTATGCGAAGGTACCGATATTTCTGCAAATAAGCAGTGTATCAGGTGTTAAAAAAGGCTTATGCTTGTGAATGTGGGTCAATGGACGTACGTGGGTGATACGGCAAATCCCCTGTCCGTGTATGGCTGTTCCATGGCTACGGCGGGGGATTTGTCTGTGTGTGGAGTGTGAGGAAACCGGCTTATGCCCTTGTGGAATGTAGGCGCATGCCGGGCATCATTGCCTGGTGAGGGTGTAGGGCAAGCCTTCTTCAGTTTTGCTTGAGAGAGTCTTGCCATCCGGGCTGAGCATCATGGTGTCGGGCTCGCTTTTGGGCGAGACGATAATCATGTTGCCTTTGCGTATATATTCCTGCTTTTCCGAGTGCGAGCCCATTGCCAGTATGCTCTTTAGCATCTGGCGCTGCATCCATCCCATGCGGCTCTTGTTAATGATTTCCTCTTTGGCATGCAGCTTCATACTCATTTTCACCTTGGACTTTGGCAGGAACTGCATGGAGATGGAAGTGGTGGCTATGAGCTGTATCATCTCTTCCGGCTTGAGGCTGTTGATTACCGCCTTGGCCACCTCGATACTGTCGGTCTTGGTCGCCTTGCGTCCCCACTCCGCTTCCTTCTTGCTGATGGCCTCCTGAACTCGTTTCTTCATGGCGTCCTGAGATGTGAGTATGACGTTGTCGTTCCTGAATGTCTGCCCTTCCAGACTTGTTTGTGCCCATGTGCCGATGGCAGGGTAGATTATGATAGCCAAAATGGCCACAGTGTGTTTGATAAGATTTTGCATGTCGTGTGTGTTAGGGCAGGGCTTCTGTTCTCTGTGATGCTTTGGATGTCTATGCATCGTGTTGGGCGTATGTGAAATGCGCTTCAGAAGAAGAACCGCATGATGTCGTTGCTGAAGGCCAGTACCATGAGGGCGAGCAGCAGGAACAGGCCTATCTTTTCAATCACGTCCATGGCCTTGGCGGAGGGTTGACGTCCGATGATGCCCTCGTATATGAGCAATACGATGTGGCCGCCGTCCAGCCCCGGGATGGGCAGGATGTTCATCACGGCCAGGATGATGCTGATGAAAGCCGTCAGGCTCCAGAAGTCGTGCCAGTCCCATGCCGAGGGGAAGAGGTCGGCTATGGTGAGGATGGAGCCCACTTGCTGTATGCCCTCCTTGTGGAAGAGGTATTTGAGGGATACCACGTAGTTGCTGAGCGTGTGCCATGCCAACCGGCATCCCGCCGGTATGCTTTGCAGGAGGGAGAAGGTGCGATGCTCGGTGGGGATATTTCTCAACTGGGTGTCGTCCCACATGACTCCCAACTTGATGTCGCTGTCCAGTGCCAGTTGCAGGGTGTCGGGGGCTGATGCTCCGGGCTGCATGACGGTCAAGGCTACGTGCATGGCACGCAGGCTGTCCTGCGCGGTGCATCCCTCTGACGTGATGATATCCCGGCGGCGATCCAGTTCACGGTTCACGTCCAGATAGTCCGGTGTGGCCACGCTATCGATGGCCAGGATGGTGCTTCCGGCCGTTACTCCGGCCTTTTGTGCCGGCGTGCCTTCCACAGCCTTTGCCACTATGGGCTTGATGGGCAGAGTGTAGAACTGCGGGGCCTTCTGCATCTCAAGCAGGGATATGCCCTCTTCGGGCATTTGGATGTCAACTTCCTGCCCGTTGCGCAGGACGGTAACGGTGTGCGCTTCGGATATGGCCATCATCAGCGAAGAACCGTTGAAACCGTCAATTTCCTCGCCGTCTATGCGTATGGGTGTGTCGCCGTTGCGGAAGCCTATAGCCCGGGCCTCTGTGTTGTAATTGAGACCGTTGGGCAGATTGCGCATAGGCACTATGTCCTGTCCCCATGTGTACATGATGGCCATATATATGACCAGTGCGGTGATGAGGTTGAAGAACACACCGCCTGCCATGATGAGGAAGCGGCGCCATACGGGCTTACGGTTGAAGTCGCTGTCCTCAGGTTCGCGTGCAACCACGTCTTTGGCACTTTTTGTTTCGTCGATCATGCCGGCGATGCTTACGTATCCGCCCAGCGGAACCCAGCCGATGCCGTACTCCGTTTCGTTGTCACGGAAGTAGGGGAACAGGCGGGTGAACCACTTGTCGCGGGTGGAGAAGAGGTGGAAGTATGGATTGAAGAACAGGTAGAACTTCTCTACCTTCACGCCCGAGAACTTGGCAAAGAGGAAGTGGCCTCCCTCGTGTACGAATACCAGCAGGCTGAAGCAGCAAATGAGTTGAAAGGCTTTGATGAGTACTATGTCCATTGGAGTATCGTTAGAATGTGTGTTAATGTATCAGTAGGGATGCCGTCCTGCGTGCTTCGCGGTCGGTATCCATATAATCCGGTAGCGTAGGCTTGTCTATGTGCGCTACGGTGTCCAACGTCTTGGCAATTACGTCGGCCATCTGCAGGAATGCGCACCGTCCTTCGCGGAAGGCCAGGTTCGCCACTTCGTTGGCCGCGTTCACCACACAGGCCGCGTTGCCTCCGCGGCGTATGGCCTCGTATGCCATGGACAGGCAGGGGAAGCGGTCCTGGTCGGGACGCTCGAACGTCAAGGCCTGCATGTCCCACCAGTCGATGCGCGGGAATGTGCTCTGCAATCTCACGGGGTAGGAGAGTGCCAACTGTATGGGCACACGCATGTCAGGTGCGCCAAGCTGAGCCTTCACGGCACCGTCGCGGAACTGCACCGCGCTGTGCACGATGCTCTGCGGATGCACCACCACCTGTATGCGGTCGGCATCTACGTCGAAGAGCCACTTGGCCTCTATCACCTCGAAGCCCTTGTTCATCATGCTGGCCGAGTCGATGGTGATCTTGGCGCCCATTTCCCAGTTGGGATGCTTCAGAGCCTGGGCTGCCGTCACGTCCCGCATCTGCTCCGGCGAGAAGGTGCGGAAAGGTCCTCCGGATGCCGTCAGGATAATCTTTTCTATTTCGCTCTGCTCTCCCATGAGGCTCTGGAAGATGGCCGAGTGTTCGCTGTCCACCGGCAGTAGGGGAACACCGTATTCCTGGCACAGGGCGGTGATGAGTTCGCCCGCTACTACCAGTGTCTCCTTGTTGGCCAGAGCTATGGGCTTGCATGCCTTGATGGCTGAGATGGTGGGTTGTAGTCCGCTGAATCCCACCAGTGCTGTCAGCACCATATCCACCGGTTCCATGGCTACAACCTGACAGAGAGCCTCGCTGCCGGCATAGACCTGTATGGGCAGGCTGGCCAAAGCCTCGCGCACTGTCTCGTACTTGCTCTCGTCGGCAATCACCACGGCGCATGGCAAAAACTTGCGTGCCTGGCGTATGAGCAGGTCTGCGTTCCTGCCTGCCGTCAGCACGTATGCCTCGAACAGGTCGCTGTGTTCTTCTATCACTTGCAGGGCCTGCGTACCGATGCTGCCGGTAGAGCCCAATATACATATCTTTCGTTTCATTGCGGTAACGTTATTACAGGTCCAGGAGTCCTTGCGGCAGATCCATGTACACTGTGCGTTGTGCGGCGTCTATTCTTTCGATAAAGTCCTCGTTGGCAGGTATCAGTTTGTCGCCTATGCAGAAGATGACGTTGGCAGTGGAGTCTTCCACATGGTCTATGGTGCCTATGTCGCCGGCTGCGGCATCCACCACGTGCCATCCCGTGAAGTGGCGCCACGTGTATTCGTCGTCCTCATCGGGTTCCGGCGTGAGGTCATAGGGGAAGTACACGTCGGATCCTACGTACTCCTCAGCGGTCTCGGCCGTGTCTATGTCCAGGAACTTCAGCAGAGCTACCGTGTCGCTGCGGAAGCGCCATCCCTCCAGGAAGAACGGCACCTGTATGCCGTCAACCTCCAGGAACACATAGTCGGCATCTGCGCGGTCCCAGACATCGTCCGTGAAGTTCATGGACAGTTCTCCCCCCACACCATGCGTGCGTGTGAGCGTACCTATTTTATATGTCTCTATCATTTATGAGCAAGTCTGTCGTTCTGCATGGGATGGCGGTTCCGGCGCTGTTACTACACACGGGTAATTCTGGCACCCAGTTGATTCAGTCTCCCCTCGATATTCTCGTATCCACGGTCAATCTGGCCTATGTTGTCTATTCGGCTGGTGCCAGTGGCCCCCAAGGCGGCAATCAGCAGTGCAATGCCGGCACGTATGTCGGGCGATGTCATGCGCCCTCCTTTCAGTTGGAACTGACGGTCGTGTCCTATGATTACGGCCCGGTGCGGATCGCACAGGATAATCTGTGCCCCCATCTCTATCAGCTTGTCGACAAAGAACAGACGGCTTTCAAACATCTTTTGATGAATGAGGACACTGCCCTTGGCCTGAGTGGCCACCACAAGGAGTATGCTCAGGAGGTCCGGTGTCAGTCCCGGCCAGGGTGCGTCTGCTATGGTCATGATGCTGCCGTCCAGGAAGGACTCGATCTCGTAGTGATCCTGTCGGGGTACAAAAATGTCATCATCGCGCAGCTCCAGACGTATGCCCAGACGTCGGAACACATCGGGTATGATGCCCAACTGGTCAAGCCTCACGTTCCTGATGAGTACGCCGTCGCCACACATTGCGGCCATGCCTATGAAGGAGCCTATCTCTATCATGTCCGGCAGTATGGTGTGTTCCGTGGCATGGAGATGCTCCACGCCTGTTATGGTCAGCAGGTTGGAACCTATGCCGTCTATCTTGGCGCCCATGCCGCAAAGCATTCGGCATAGTTGCTGTATGTACGGTTCGCATGCTGCGTTGTAGATTGTCGTGACCCCATCGGCCATGGATGCCGCCATGATGATGTTGGCTGTGCCCGTAACGGAGGCCTCGTCCAGTAGCATGTATGCACCATGCAGACGTTCCGCCCTGATGTCAAATACTTTGCGTTCCTCCAGATACTCGAACCTGGCGCCCAGCTTGCCTATGCCTATGAAATGCGTGTCCAGCCTGCGGCGCCCTATCTTGTCGCCCCCCGGCTTGCTGATCATGGCGTGGCCGAAGCGGGTGATAAGCGGTCCCACCAGCATCACGCTTCCACGCAGACGTGAACAACGCTCCAGAAACTCCTCGCTCTGAAGATAGTCGAGGTTGACATTGTCGGCACGGAACGTCATGTCTCCCTGTCCGTGACGTGTCACGCTGACTCCGATGTCCTGTAGCAGACGTATCTGGTGATTGATGTCCGAGATGTCGGGAAGATTGCTTATCCTCACCGGCTCGTCTGTCAGCAGCGTGGCACACAGCACCTGTAGCGCCTCGTTCTTGGCCCCCTGTGGCGTTATCTCGCCCTTCAGGGAGTGGCCTCCCTCGATGATGAATGCCGGCATTATTGCAGTCTCCTTCTTTTCTTCTTCAGTATGTTGGTCGGCAACGTGTGCAATCCTGCATACTGATGGTTCTTCAATGCCTCGCCCAAGTTGCATCCCGGGGCGTATGTCTCTATGTCATGCTTCACTTTTTCTTCGCTCATTGTGTCGGGAGTCCAGGTGAAGAGGTTCTGCTTCATGCGGTCCGCCGTCTGACACACCAGGGCGTCGCGCTTCTCGCCTTCCGGCATCTTGGCCAGGACGTCCAGGGCCTGCTCCACTATGTGCCCATAGTGCTTGTGTCGTATGCGCTTCTGTGGCAGCGGCATGGGTTCGGGGCGCATGCTGGCCTCCTCTTGGGGGATTATCTCCACAGGGTAGTCTATGTCCAGCTGATAGCCGCTCATCAGGGCCAGGTGGTCCCACAACTTTGCCAGTGTGTCGGGATTGCTGAGCTTCTCCTGCTCCAGGTCGGCCATAACGGCCACTATCTTCTTGGCACACGCCAGACGTTCCTGTCTGTCGGCTATGGTCATGCAATAGGCCACCATGTCGTGCACGGTGCGCCCGTACTCGGGCATTGCCAGGTGCTTCTTCTCGGTATTGTATTCTATTTTGTTCATAGGAGGTTCTTGGGTTTGGTTGCTTGGAACTCTTTCAGGTAGTACGGCTCGAAGTATGCGGTGGATGCTATCTCGTTGCGTCTGAGCCGCTGTTCTGCCAGCGGAGCGGCGTTGCGGGCCAGGGGATGTATGTCGTCTATGAAGATGGCGTTGGGGTGAGGGATCACGTCCTTGCACTTGCTGCTTCCGTTGCCGAAGAACACCACGTGGCCGCGTTCCAGATATTCGCCGTAGGTCTCTGCGGTGACGATGTCCGGCTGCGTGCCCCTTATCTCCTTCAGACTGCGGTCATACACGGCTGCGTACACCTCCATGCGCCGTGCGTCTATCATGGGCACCAGGAGCGAGTCTTCGGGAATCTCCTCGTGATACAGCAGCACGGGTACGCACATCAGTTGCAGGGTGGGGATGGCTATGAGCGGAATGTTGCGGCCGTAGGCCACGCCCTTGGCCATACTCACCCCTATGCGCAGGCCGGTGTAGCTGCCCGGTCCCTCGCTCACTGCCACTGCATCCAGCGGGATGGCATGGCTCTCGGCAAAGGACAGGGCTTCGTTGACGAAGACGCCGCACTGTACGTTGTGCGATGGTCCTTCGAAGTCCTCGTTGTGGAATATGACGTGGTTGTCCTGAGCCACCGCCACGGAGCACACGTTGGTGCTGGTCTCTATGCTAAGTATTGTGGCCAAGGCTATTTGCTGTTAAGGAATTCTTGTATGGCGGTCAGGGTTTCAGCCTTGGCCCGGTCCAGTTTGTCGTTCACTATGATGCGGTCGAACTGTGGTGCGAAAGACAATTCGTATTCGGCCTTTTCCAGGCGCACCTCTATCTGGTCTGTTGGGTCGGTGCCACGACTTATGAGGCGTCGGCGCAGTTCTTCCACGCTGGGAGGCTGGATGAACAGCGACAGAGCCTTCTCGCCATAGATGCGCTTCACGTTGATGCCGCCCTTGATGTCTATGTCGAAGATTACGTTCTTGCCTCGTTGCAGTTGCTCGTCC
The DNA here is from genome assembly GCA_002297545.1 of Prevotellaceae bacterium UBA711. GTDB lineage: Bacteria > Bacteroidota > Bacteroidia > Bacteroidales > Bacteroidaceae > Physcousia. The sequence continues at coordinate 34,246 of DBLZ01000061.1, forward strand.
ACCTGTGCTTTCAGTGTGCCATAGTATCGGCCGGCATACACCTCCTCGTACTCCAGAAACTCGTTGGCCTCTATCTTGGCCTTGAACTCCTCGGGGCTGAGGAAGAAGTATTCCACGCCATGCCGTTCGGTGCCGCGTGGCGGACGTGAGGTGGCGCTGATGCTGAAGACGAGATCCAGTTCCGGGTGCTCGTGGGTGAGCCATTGTACTATGGTGCTCTTTCCGCTGCCGCTGGGGGCGCTGAATATAAGACATTTGCCTTTCATTGCTGTGTGCTTTGTGTTGTGATGTGTGGGGATAGATTTGTGACTCTTTGGGGATATGCCGGATGACGGTGCGTGGGGATCTAAAGAACGTTCAGCACCTGCTCCTTGATCTGCTCCAGTTCGTCCTTCATCTTCACCACAATGTTCTGCATTTCGGCCTCGTTGGACTTGGAGCCGGTGGTGTTGATCTCGCGTCCCATTTCCTGCGCTATGAAGCCCAGCTTCTTGCCCTGCCCGTGAGGAGAGGCCAGGGTCTCGCGGAAGTATTTCAGGTGGTGTGCCAGTCGTTGCTTCTCCTCGTTGATGTCCAGCTTCTCTATGTAGAAGATCATTTCCTGCTCCAGACGTCCTCTGTCGTACTCCACTTCGGGAATGGTGGTCAGGGCATCCACCAGACGTTGGCGTATCTTCTCGGTACGCGCTTTCTCGTACGGTTCTATGCTCTTCATCAGGGCCTCTATGTTGTCCACCTTTTCGTGGAATTTGTGCTCCAGAGCATTTCCCTCCTTGGCACGGAACTCCATCAGTTGCTCTATGGCGTCGTGGGCCACCTGCATCACAGTGTTCCATTCCTCGGCCTCGGGCTCTTCGCTACCTTCCTGCTTGTTGATGGCATCCGGCATCCTAAGGACTATCTCGGTGATGTTCTCTGGCATGGGTATGCCATACTGTTCCTGTGCCAGACGGAACTGCTGGATGTAACTCTGCATCAGCGGTATGTTCAGTGTGGCTGTCTGCTCCATCTCGTCGCGCTCAACCCACAGGCTGAACTCCACTTTGCCCCTGAGCAGGCGTTCGCCTATCATGGCGCGCAACTCCATTTCCTTTTCGCGATAGGCGGGAGCCATGCGCACGCTCAGGTCCAGGGCCTTGCTGTTGAGGGACTTTATCTCGGCATAGATTTTCTTGTCCTTATATGTGGCTGAGGCCTTGCCGTAGCCGGTCATCGAAAGTATCATACCTTATATATAATTATATTTTGCTTGCAAAAGTAGCAAAATTTCATTAGAAAAGCCTAACTTTGTCGCCGAAATGTACTCATGTTCACCCAAAAAGACACTTACGGGAGTGTATGGAGGAAGTTTCAATCCCATACATCTCGGGCATACGGCCATGGCTGCGGAGGTAGTGCGCCGTGGCCTGGTGGATGAGATGTGGCTGATAGTCAGCCCCCAGAACCCGCTGAAGCACGACGGCCTGTGGGACGATGACTTCCGTCTCTCTCTGGCTCGTGTGGCCGTGGACGGAATGGCGGACATAAGGGTATCGGACGTGGAGTTCTCCCTGCCTCGTCCCAATTATATGATTACCACGCTGGAAACCCTGTCGGCACGCTATCCCTGCCGCGACTTCGTGCTGGTCATAGGCATGGACAATTGGGAGCGCTTCCATCGCTGGTACAGGAGCGGGGACATCCTGCGGCGCTATCCGTTGATAGTACTGCCGCGCAGATCCGAGGGCGATGCCCTGGAGAGCGGATCTATGGATGCCGGGGCAGGCAATGTCTCTTTCCCGGACGTACCGCTGATAGACCTCAGCAGTACCTGGATACGTGCACAAATCAAAGACAACCCGTCCTACGACGGCGAAGGGCTGGATCCCCGCGTCTGGGACATGATAAAGCATAGGATGAAATGAAAAGACCTTTGGCAACGCTCTTTCTTGCCCTGCTGTGCGGGGTATCCGTGTATGGACAGCAGGTGTCCATGACCAGATATGATGTAGCCCCGGGCGTATATGAGCACGTGTATTTGGATCACGTGAAGGACTTCCACAGCATGTTGATAAACGTGGACGGGGGCCAGTATGTGGGGCAGGTGGACGACCATAATACCCTCTACGGCTACGGGCAGTTCATCAACAACAACGGCCACCTTATGATAGGCAAGTTCCGGAGCGGCGGCCTTATCCAGGGTATCACGCTGGGCAAGGACAATGTGACTGTGGGCAGCAAGGAGCACTATTGCAGCTACAGCCTCGCTACGGGACGTATGGAATACATCTACGACCATGGCAAGGCATTCACGCCCGGAGAGGGTGCGGCTGCCGACTATACGTTCATGACCATGACCTTTGCCAACGGCGACAGCTACGTGGGCGAGCTTTACAAGGGTCAGTGCCACGGCCTGGGAATCTACTACTATGCCTCCGGAGGTCTGTGGTACGGAAGCTATGCCAACGGCATACGCAGTGGGTTCGGCGCCTGGTTCAAACCGGACAACGATATGGTCATAGGCCAGTGGGACGGTGAGGATGAGCGACGCAGCATATACATTCCACTGAGATAATCCGGCGGAGGAGATCATGGTAAATATAGCTCTGATAGGTCTTGGCCAGCGTGGGCGGGCTACATTGGACAGGCTGGGCGCGGTGCCCAATGCCCATGTGTTGCTGACGTGCGACCGTGACAGTGATTGGCATCTGGCTGCCACGCATCCCGATGTGGAGCTGGTGTGGATATGCACACCCTGGGAGTGGCACTTGCGCATGGCTGTGACGGCTATGCGTGCGGGCAAGGATGTTGCTCTGGAGGTGCCTGCGGCCATGACGGTGACCGACTGCCGCACGCTGGTGTCCGTTTCCCGCGAGACGGGACGTCATTGCATCATGCTGGAGAACTGTTGCTACGACACCTGGCATCTGGGTGCCAGGGAGATAGTGCGCCGTGGACTGTTGGGCCGGGTCCGCCACGTTGAAGGAGCCTATGCCCATACCGTGCCGGAGGGATGGATGCGTGCCCATGGGCGCAGGCATGGAGGCAACCCTTATCCCACACATGCCCTGGGACCCATGTGTCAGTTGTTGCCGCAGGGCGATACCCTGGATTATCTGGTTTCGCTCTCTTCCCCCGTGCCCGGCGACCATACCAACACGTCGCTCATGCGCTCCATGTCGGGGATAAGCATGCTTCTGCACTACGACATATCCACTCCGCGTCCCTACAGTCGCATGCAGACTGTCTGCGGAGGATTGGGCTTCCTGCAGAAATACCCCCTTCCTACGGTACATATCGAGGGCAGGGGCACCTCCGTGGAACTGACCGGCGATGAGGCCGTGAACTATGTGGAAAGCTTTATACCGGAGGCGTTTCGTGTGCTTATGGAGGAGGGACGGGTCAAGGGTGTGCCCAACGTGATGAACTACATGATGGACCGCCGTCTGCTGGATGCCCTGGAGCATATCCGTGAGGAGCGTGCTACCGGCGGAGAGGTGACAACGGTGCCCGATATGGATGTCTACGATGCAGCCCTGTGGTCTTCGGCGATAGAACTCACGGAGCGTTCGGCCGCGAGTGGTTCGGCTCCGATGAAATTTCCTCGTTTTCAGCGTTGAATAAACCGGTTCTTCCGACTGCGAAAACCGATTTGTTGATCCGCATAAACCGGTTTGTGCGGCCGCAACTCCATGGGGATGCAGGCCGGCCTTCATGGAGCGTGCCGAAGGATACCGTGGGAATAGCGCACCTATTATGCGGTCAACAGCCGATTAGGTGTAAATGCAACAGGTGCCATTGCCTCGTTTGGCAATGGCACCTGTCGTATCTTGCCGGCTGTTCCAGCGCGGTTGCGGGCATGATACCCGTTGCTGCCGTTTATCCAAGGAACTGGCGCAGCATGCTGGTCTTGTTGGCTATGCGCAACTTGCGTATGGCTTTTTCGCGGATCTGACGCACACGTTCGCGTGTCAGGCCGAAGCGGTCGCCTATCTCTTCCAGGGTCATCTCCGGCTGCTGTATGCCGAAGCTCATCTCGATGATGTCTCTTTCCCTATCGTTCAGAATGTCCAGGGCGCGCGAAATCTCCATCTGCAGGCTTTCGCTGATGAGGGCATGGTCTGCGGCGGGGGCATCGGTGTTCTCCATGACGTCCAAGGGGCTGTTGTCCTCGCCCTCGACGAAGGGTGCGTCCACGCTGACGTGGCGTCCGCTGGCGCGCAGGCTGTCGTTTATTTTCTCGGGCAACTCGTTCACCAACTCGGCCAACTCCTCGGGACTGGGCTTGCGCTCGTGATCCTGCTCGAACTTGGTGATGGCCTTGCTTATCTTGTTCACTGCGCTCACCTGATTCAGCGGCAGGCGCACTATGCGGCTCTGCTCTGCCAGAGCCTGCAGGATGGTCTGGCGTATCCACCATACGGCATAGCTGATGAACTTGAAGCCTCTGGTCTCATCGAACTTTTCCGCAGCCTTGATCAGACCGACGTTGCCCTCGTTGATCAGGTCGGGCAGGCTGAGGCCCTGGTTCTGGTACTGCTTGGCTACAGACACCACGAAACGCAGGTTGCTCTTGACCAAAGTGTCCAAAGCCTGGCGGTCGCCTTTGCGTATGCGCTGGCTGAGTTCCACTTCCTCCTCGACGGTCAGCAACTGCTCGCGTCCGATTTCCTGCAGGTACTTGTCCAGTGACTGGCTGTCGCGACTGGTGATGCTCTTGGTGATTTTAAGTTGTCTCATTATAGTGTTCTTTCTGTCTTTTGTCCAACGAAAGCGTGCGGCACATGCCTCGTCAAAATGGTGACAGGTGCCGCAAGTGCATAATTTTAGCACGCAAAGCTACGCTTTTTTTGTATTATGGCCAAGGATTTGGGACACAAATTGACGTTTGTCGGCCGCTTGTGCCCCTTTTTGTCCTGTGCCGAGAGCCAATATGCCGCAAAAGTGTATCTTTGCACGAAAAACTTTTACGATAATGGCACAACAAGAAGACGTATTCAAGAAAATTGTCTCTCACTGCAAGGAGTACGGTTTCGTATTCCCGTCCAGCGACATATATGACGGCCTGGGCGCAGTCTATGACTACGGCCAAAATGGTGTGGAGCTCAAGAACAACATCAAGCAATACTGGTGGCAGTCCATGGTGTTGCTGCACGAGAACATCGTGGGCATTGATGCGGCCATCTTCATGCACCCCACGGTGTGGAAGGCCAGCGGACACGTGGATGCATTCAACGACCCCCTCATCGATAACAAGGACAGCAAGAAGCGCTACCGTGCCGACGTGCTGATAGAGGACCAGATAGCCAAGTACGACGAGAAGATAGACAAGGAGGTGCAAAAGGCTGCCAAGAAATATGGCGAGGCTTTCAACGAGGTAGAGTTCCGTGCTACCAACGCACGTGTCTTGGAGCATCAGCAGAAGCGCGACGCCCTGCATGAGCGCTACTCCAAGGCCATGAACGCCAACGACCTGAACGAGCTGCGTCAGATCATCATCGACGAGGAGATAGTGTGCCCCATCAGCGGCACACGCAATTGGACCGAGGTGCGCCAGTTCAACCTGATGTTCTCCACCGAGATGGGCTCAACGGCCGACGGTTCAAGTCGTGTGTACTTGCGTCCGGAGACCGCACAGGGCATATTCGTGAACTACCTGAACGTGCAGAAGACGGGTCGCATGAAGCTGCCATTCGGCATAGCACAGATAGGCAAGGCATTCCGCAACGAGATAGTGGCCCGCCAATTCATCTTCCGCATGCGCGAGTTCGAGCAGATGGAGATGCAGTTCTTCGTGAAGCCGGGCACTGAACTTGACTGGTTTGCCAAGTGGAAGCAGACCCGCATGGCATGGCACCAGGCCTTGGGCTTCGGAGCCGAGAACTACCGCTTCCACGACCACGACAAGCTGGCCCACTATGCCAACGCCGCCACGGACATAGAGTTCCGCATGCCGTTCGGCTTCAAGGAGGTGGAGGGCGTGCACTCACGTACCAACTTCGACCTCTCTCAACATGCCAAGTACAGCGGTAAGAAGATAGAGTACTTCGACCCCGAGACCAACGAGTCCTATACTCCGTATGTCATAGAGACGTCCATCGGCGTGGACCGTATGTTCCTCTCCATCATGTGCCACAGCTTCGAGGAGCAGCCGTTGCCCGACGGACAGACCAGCACGGTGCTGCATCTGCCTGCCGCTCTGGCTCCGGTGAAGCTGGCTATCTTCCCCTTGACCAAGAAGGACGGTATGCCCGAGAAAGCCAAGGAGATCATGGACGAGCTCCGCTTCCACTTCAACTGCAAGTACGAGGAGAAGGACCAGATAGGCAAGCGCTACCGCCGCATGGATGCCATCGGATGTCCGTTCTGCGTCACCGTGGACCAGCAGACGCTGGAGGACAACACCGTTACGCTCCGCGAGCGCGACAGCATGGAACAGCGCCGTGTACATATCTCTGAGCTGCGTGGCATCATAGAGGATCAGGTGAGCATCACCGGATTGCTCAAGAAGCTGCTTTGATAACCCTCACTCTTCCCTATACACCAATCCATATTAGCAGAGAGCCGATGAAGAAGTTCCTATATACGATGCTTGCGGTGGCCGCTTGCATGACGTCTTGTAGCGAGACCAACGATGTGTACGATCCGTACGAGAACTGGGCAGCCCGCAATGCGGCATGGTTTGAGGACACAGTTCAGGTGGCACGTCAATCCATCGCCCGGGCCAAGGATGCCTATGGCGATCAATGGGAGACGCATTGTGACTGGCGCATGTACAAGTCCGTGTACAGAAGCACGTCGTCCAACGGTCCTGTCACGGACAGTATATGCGTACGCATTATCAATCGTGGTGAGGACCTCGACGCAAAAGGCTCGCCGTTGGCCAATGATTCCGTAAGCATCAACTTCCGTGGATGGCTGATGCCTACGCGCAACTACATCGGTAACGGGACCGGTGAAATGGGCATGGTGCAGGATGTGTTCACCACCACATACTATGGCGAGTACAATCCCGCCACGGCGGCTCCGCAACTGATGCCTCTGAGTGGACTGGTCGAAGGTTTCAGCACAGCCCTGCAGTATATGGTGGAGGGTGACGAGTGGATGGTGTTCATCCCTCAGCAGTTGGGCTATGGCTCATCGTCCAGGGGTAGCATCAAGGCATACTCCACGCTCCAGTTCCGCGTACACATGATACGGTGGTACGAGAGCGGCACTGGCATACCGCGAGGCGCGGACTGATGATATCTATGCCAATAAGATAATCGGATGCCATCCCGACTCGGGGTGGCATCCGATGTGTATATGGCCGGGAGGCAGCGTGGGGAACGCAATCCGCCTCACCCGCGCACTATCTTCCAGTCGCTTATAGTCTTGCTTTGGTTGTCGAAGTTGATGCCCACCCTCACCACGGGCAGTCCGGACATGGCAAACCGTGAGGGGTAGTCCTTCAGCTCAATCTGGCGCATGGCGGCATCGGCGCTTTGACCGAGTTTCAACTCTATAATGTATAATGTGGCAGTCGTTCTCATGACGATGTCTATGCGTCCCCGTGGGGTCCTCACCTCCACATCTATGTACATGCCGAAGAGCGAGAAGATGATGTACAGCATCTGCTGGTAGTGCCCCTCGTAGTCGGTATTGTCGCAATAGGGTACTGTGAGCAGGAAGTCGCGGAGCAGGCCGAGTGCGCCGTCCATGTCGTCCTTCAGCAGGCATAGGTACATCTTGGCGACTATCACCTTGCCATCCTCAGAGCGCGACGCGAGATAGTTTGGCAGCAGGCTGTGCATCAGCCCTATGCGTATCTCGGCATTGGGTATGTCCAGCGTGTACAACTCCGACACTTCGTCCTTGTGCTTGATGGTGATGTATCCGCTTTGGTATAGTAGGGGCGTGATGTCGGTGAGGCGTTCCGTCGGTGCGTCGAATGCAGTGGCGAATACCTCGCGTTGCCCTATCGCCTGCGGGATGACGTTGTACTTGCGTAACATCTCTATGAGGAATGTTGGTGTGCCGCTGCCGAACCAGTAATTGCCCAGTTCTTCATTCTCGAAAGCATTCATCAGGCTGAATGGGTTGTATATGTCGGGCGAAGGCCATGTGAAGTGGTAGCCGTCATACTTCTCCTTTAGCTTCTGCATCATTTCCTCTGGCGTGATGGCCAGCGTCCCGGCAAACCTGGCAATGTGCCCCTCCATCTGCGTGCGCATTTCTTCCTCGGTGATACCGCAGATGGCGGCGTATGGTTTCTGCATGCTGATGTTGGAGATGTTGTTCAGCTCGCTGAAGATGCTCAGCTGCGAGAACTTGGTGATGCCGGTGAGAAAGACAAAGCGTAGGTACGGGTCGCAGGCTTTCAGCGGCGAGTAGAAGTTGCGCATCACGTTGCGTAGTATGGGCAGTTCGGTATCCTCGTGCATAACGTCCAGTAGCGGGGCGTCGTACTCGTCTATGAGCACCACCACTTTCTGCCCTGTCTGTTCGTAGGCATGCATGATGAGACCTTTGAGCCTGTCGTTGACTTCCACGGCGCCTTCAGACTTGCCATATTTTTTTTCATATTCGGAAAGCTGGAACCTAAGCATGTTTTCCAGGCGCTCCTTGTCAACATGCTTTGCAGTACTCATGTCGAAGTGCAGTACCGGGTATTGTGTCCACTCCTTCTCAAGGCTTTCGATGGCCAGCCCCTTGAACAAGTCGCGTCGTCCCTCGAAGTAGCTTTTCAGCGTGGATGTCAGCAGCGACTTGCCGAATCGCCGTGGGCGGCTCAGAAAAAAGTACTTGGGAGCACCGTGTGTCAGCTTGTACACATAGTCCGTCTTGTCGATGTAAAGATAGTCGTCTTTGATGATGTTCTCAAATGTCTGTATGCCTACCGGGCAACGTTTCAAGCAGGTGTGGTCCATGATGCTTCCTCCTTTTTTAGTGGGACTTGTGTCTATTGTGAGGCAAAGATACGAATAAATAGGCGCAGGACAAAATATAAAGGGCAGTATTTGTGCGGAGGGTCCTTGGGGAGTCGGTGGACATGTGGGACATGTCTTGAGGGACTTCATCGTGACCATTCCCTCGCGTACGCGTATTATATATAAGATGTACTTAAGCGAGGTTCGCCTGTTCATCCCCGGGGCTATTGGTTTGCGCTTTTCTTCCTGTGGCTCTCCACGCGAGTCCCCTTAACGTATATAAAGCCATATCCTGGCTCCTTTTTTAGTGGAGTGCGGGATATGGCTTTTTTCAATGGGAAAGCATTCCGGCCGGTGTGCTGGGATGTTCCGTCCTTGTCTTGAGAGAGAGGTATAGGACTTACAGGTTGTCCTTCTCAATGTCCTTGAAGTACTTGTAGGTGCCGTGTTTCAGCTCGTCGGTTGCAGCCTCGTCGCACACGATGATTGCGTGGGGATGCAACTGCAGGGCTGAGATGGTCCACTCCTGGCTGACGCCGGCCTCGATGGCGTGCTGCAAGGCGCGTGCCTTGTTGTGGCCGTTGCATACAATCAGAACCTCCTTGGCATCCATTACGGTGCCGATACCTACGGTGAGGGCAGTCTTGGGCACCTTGTTCACGTCGTTGTCGAAGAAACGACTGTTGGCGATGATGGTGTCGGTGGTGAGGCTCTTCACGCGGGTGCGGCTGGTCAGTGAAGAGAAGGGCTCGTTGAAGGCCAGGTGACCGTCGGGGCCTATGCCGCCCATGAACAGGTCAATGCCGCCGGCAGCCTCGATGGCAGCCTCGTAGGCGGCGCACTCTGCCTGCAGATCCTTGGCATTGCCGTTGAGGATGTGCACGTTCTCCTTCTTGATGTTGATGTGGCTGAAGAAGTTGTTCCACATGAAGCTGTGGTAGCTCTCGGGGTGCTCCTCGGGCAGACCCACGTATTCGTCCATGTTGAAGGTTACGACGTTCTCAAAGCTGACACGTCCTGCCTTGTACATCTCGATGAGGTTCTTGTACAGACCCAGGGGAGAACCGCCGGTGGGGCAGCCCAACTTGAAGGGCTTCTCTGGTGTGGGATTGGCAGCGTTGATGCGTGCTGCTACATACTCGGCGGCCCAACGGCTCAGCTCGGTGTAGTTCGGTTCAATGATTACTCGCATAACTGTGTTTGTTTATAGGGTTAGTAATGTGTTTGTCGTCCGGTGGAGCGGCATGGAGTTCGTGCCGGTGCATCATTGGTGTGAGGTGGCTCCTGTTATGCCATCGGTCCGCGGTTCGCCCACGTAGGTGGCCGTGTCTCCGTCGGTGTTGTAGATGACATCATACAGGGTGGCGGTGGAGACTTGCACGGCATTGCGGCTCAGTTCGGGCACGTTGTAGCTCTTCAGCAGGAGGACGTTGTGCTCGGGGTCGCGTTGTGGCAGGCAGAAGGCCTTGCGTGCCCGGCCATCCTTGCCGAAGTATGCTATGAAAGGCCGTGTGTAGTTGCCGTCCATGCGCCGTGTGGAGAACACTATCCAGCGGCCGTTGCTGCTCCAGGTGTGATAGGAGTCCACGTCGTTGCTGTTGGCTTCGGTCAGGGCATAGCAACTGTCTGTCTGCAGATCCTTCACCCACAGGTCGCTGCTCTTGTGCCAGATGTGGAACTGACCGTAGTCGCCCAAGGCATAGAGCACGTAGCGGCCGTCGGGGCTGACGCGGGGGAAGGTGATGCTCTTTTCTCGTGCCTCGGCATCTATCTCCAAGGTAGGAATGCCAAAGGTGTCGCGCTCGGCATCGTATGGCATGCTCCACAGGTTGTAACGTATCTTGGTGTAGGTGGCGGTTATGGCGCGGGCGCGCAGGCTGTCCGGCAGGTTGGCAGCCTGTGGTACGTTGGCCGCGCAGAAGTATAGGCGGTCGCCGGTTGGAGCCCAGCATGGGAATGTCTCGAAGTAGTCGGTGCTGAGTATGTTCCTCACCTCGTTCTTGTCAGCGTCGTACAGGATGAGGTCGCTGTTGGTGTCCACCACCTCTATCTTCTCGGCATGGTACATGTGGAAGGTCTGTCCGGTCTGGTTGGTTGAGAAGCACACGCGGTTCTTGGTAGGGTGCCATGAGGGGTAGACGCCGCTGGCCAGGATGTTGGGGTTCTTGATTTGTATCTTCCGTGCCTTGTCGCCGTCTATGAGTACCGTTCCGCCATGGTTGGCACGGACATGGAAGAGCATGCGCTCGGCATCGTAGTTGCGGAAGTTGTGACAATTGATGCAATGGTTGTCGGCCTGACTGTATGAGCGGTTGTTCTCATAGACGGGAGTTTGGGTGAAGTTCTCCAGGCAACGCTGGTATATGCCCAGTTGACGGTACAGTTCATATCCCGGCTCTATCAGACGGTAGGACAGGTAGGGGTCTATGGCCTCGGCCACGTCAAGATGGTGCGGGACATAGCGGAACCACTTGCCGCCTTCCATGGTGTAGACAGTCACGTTTATCTTGCCTCCGGCATTGGCCTGCAGCAGACTGCGCCATTGTGTAGTGTCCATGTCTATGCGGTCTATGCCGCTTGCGGTCAGTGCCTCGCCCTTGCTGCCTTGCAGGGTGACGACCAATCCTTCCGTGCCCTCGGTCATGAAGTTGAGCGGAGCTATGTTTACAGGGATGGTGATGTCCTTGTAGTCGGGGTAGATGTCAGCTTGTGTGGCACGTTCCTCGTAGGAGGAGGGCACGTCGAAAGCCGTCTTTCCGCATGCTGTCAGCAGGACGACAAGCAACAAGGTCTGTAGTACCTTATATATGTGTGTCATGTCTTTCTATTGTCTGTGTCGTGTATATTGTGGCATGGCGTGGGGTCAGTTAACGCCTGCCGTGCTGGACTTGTCGTGTTTCTCCGTTTTGCGTGTTGCCTTCAGGTTGCCGAAGTAATAGTAGTAGGGATAGTAGCCTTTGAACCTGTCGAACAGTTCGCGGGCATATCGGGGCCTGTCCTGCATGAATGGACGCATCTGCACGAGGGAGTTCACGAGCTTTTCCTGTCGGAACTGCAACGCGGGGAAGCGGTTGGGAATATCCTTGTCCTTGGCTGTCATCAGGCACAGTGCGTCGGCTACGTTCTCCGGCGGCATGCTGCCTTCCAGAGGTTCCGTACGCATCATGAATGCCGGCATGGCCTTGGAGTACATACATACAGCCAGCGAGTTGAGCAGGGCATCCTTGCTTCGTCCCTCCAGCAGAGCTAAGTTGTAGCCGAGGAACACGGGTTGCTGGTATACGTTCTCGAAGCTGTCGTGTATGGGCTCCAACTTGCGTATCATGGCCATCTCGGGGTCTGCCTCAATCAGCTCAGGGCTGTCCAGATAGGCGGAGTACTTCTTCACGAAGTCTCCCTCGAAAGGCACGTCGCTGAGGATGCGCAGATACTTGCGCGCCACCTCGGTCTCGCCCTTCAGCAGGGCGCATTTGGCCAGCAGTTCCAGCGAGTGTATGTTGGGACCTATCATCGTCATGCGCTCCATGGCATGGTGTATGCAGGTCTGTACAAAGCCGGCATGATAGTCGCAATCCTCCTGATAGAGTGGCAGCGTGTTGTCCTCGGCCGGCATGTTCTTGCGATGGATGTAGATCTGGTCGTAGTCCAAGCGTATGTCATAGAGGCGGTCGCACTGTTGTCCGGTGTTTACCAAGGCTATGGCATACGGAGCCGCTATGGGGCGGTGGGAGAGGGTGGCATTGGCGCGGGCGGTCTTCATGATTGCCTGCCAGTCGTTATCCAGCAGGCTGACGTTCATATCGGCAATTACCCTTACATAGGGGCGATAGACCTCGGTTATCAGAACTTGCGCCCCGAAGACAACTACCAGCGCACCCAGCTGTATCCGGTTCTGCACGGGTGTCTCGTCGTGTGGCAGTCTTACGATGGATGGCGCTTTTTTGCGCGAGAAACTGGCTATCATCAGTGCCCAGATGCTCAGTATGGCAGTGGCACAGAATGGAATGCCCATGATGGCGCCCGCCTCGTTCTCGTAGAACAGGTTCACTCCCTCATAGGACAATATCCCCATGAACGCACCGGCCGGCAGGTACTGCAACCATCTCCAGCGGGGTGTCAACCTCATGCCGTAGCCCAAGCACCACGTGCACCATGTCAGCATGGCTGCCAAGGGCAGTGCGCCAACCCAGGGATTGTGGTAGAGCATCATCAGCATGCGCCCCACGTACCATAGTCCGCCGAACTCCTGGCTCAGCAGGAACTCCATTTGTCCTGTGTCGCTGGTCCAGAAACTCCGTTCGCGTGCCATGTGCAGCACGTCACCGTAATACCAGGCTGCCCACAGGTATGTTGCCACAAACATCAAGGGCAACACGGGCAGTAGCGGTTTGCTGTCTTTCGTGGTCTTATTCTGTCTCATAGTCAAGGCAAAGATACACATTTTATTTGACAATGCGTGACGAAAGGCCGAAAAAGACGGGGCATGTGGCAAAAACGCTCTGTCCCTTGTGCCATGTGCCCCGAGGGACGGACAAAATGCAGGCGGTGCACCCACCTCTGCGTGTGGATGCACCGCCTTGTATATAATTAGGTATGGGTCGGCAACCTTAGCTGTAGCCCTACCTGTCTTATGTCAGTCTTATCGTATCACCTTCTGGCCGTTGACGATGTACACACCCTTGACGGTGGTGTCGTTCACGCGGCGGCCGGAGAGGTCATAGATGACGTTGCTGTCGTTGCCATCGGTCTCGCCTGCTTCGATGCCGTCAATGCCAACGGTGGGATCTATGACAGAAGCCCTCTTGTATATCAGGTCGTAGATGCTGCACAGCTGAGAGTAGGCTATGTAGTCGGCCATCATGGTACGGAAGCTCTTGCTCTGCTGGTTTTCTGCCTCGCCTCTTCTCTTGATAAGGTTCAGGATGTTGGCTGAGGTGATGCTCTCGAAGCCGGGCTTCTGCTGCACTACTTCCTCGGCATTGTATATGGCAAACTCTTTTACGGTGAACCATGGGTATGTGGAGGTGTCGGCAACCTTTCCTGTGGTCTCCACTACGTCAAATCTCCAGTAACGGTAGGCTGAAGAGGTCTTGAGCAGGCTGCTGGTGAAGGCAGGCCTGTCCACATTGATGGTTGCCACCTTGGTCCATGTGCTGCCGGCATAGCTGCCATAGACATCAATAGCCTTGGCATAGTTGAAGCTGGTGTTGCCATAGATGTAGAACTGCACGTTCTTGGTGGTCACGCCCTTGCCAAGGTCCACCTTGAGGTTGTGGTACTCGGTGGTGCCGCTGTTGTTGTCCCTGTTGCTCATGAAGAAGGTAGTTGTCTTACCGTCTATGGCATTGGCCAAGGGGAAGTTGTCGGAACCGGGCTGATTGGTAGAGAGGTAGCCGGCCTGTGAGGCGTCGTTCACCTGCAGGTCGTACTTGGTCTGCTGTATGCTGTAGTCGCAGATGTCGCTTACCAGACCATTTGCCTCCAGTATCTTCTGGCTCATCATCTCGTCCGTAACCTCCTCGAATTCCTCGGCCAGGGTGATGTACCATTGAGAACCTTCGTCAGCACTGCCCCACATGGCGATGTTGTTGCTGGGGTCTATGTTGATGTAGGTCTTGTCCATGGGACGCATGCCGAACACGCCGTTGCCCAGGGCCGTAACCTTCACCTCGGCGATGTTCTGAGGCTGCTCTTCCACCATCTTGGTGCCGGTGACATTGTTCTTCTCGTTCAGTACGGAGCCTATCAGCTTGCTGTTGCTGCGGTTCTGCAGGTAGTATGTGCCGTCGTTCTTGTCGTTGGCGGGAACGAAGGCCCACTTGCCTGTGTTGCTGTTGCCGGAGGTTGACACGCTCAGGCTGGTGGAGCTGGCGGTCAGATAGCGTGTTGTGCCGCCGTTCTCGCGCTTGCTGTTGATGGTGTACAGGGCGTTGGGAATGATATGCAGGGAAGGATCCTCTATCTGCAGACGCAGAACCTCGGCGTTGATGCTCTGGGCCAGTGTCAGGTAGTTGTTGACGTTGCCGCTGCTGATGGCTGTCTGTGCGTCGGCTACCAGACCCTTCAGCGTGGCGATGACCTCGCTGCTGTACATGCCCACCTTCTTGCCGGTGGCATCCTCCAGTGCGGTGTAGTTGGCGGCCAGTTCCATGGCCTTCTGCAGGATTTCCTTCTTCTCGTTGGGGGTAGCGCTCTCCGAACCGTCCAGGATCTCGGTGCTGCTGCCGTCGGCGTTGATGGCCTTGATGGTGAAGCCGGCAGATGCTAAGGCAGAGGGAATGGTGAACTCATATTTGTTGCTCATGTAGGCCATGTTGCCGTCCTTGTCATAGACTATGAAGCCTACGCCACCCTTACCCTTGAGGGTCACGTTGTTGCCGCTGAGGATATAGGTATAGCTGCTGGTGTTGGCGCTGCCGTCGATGATGGTCAGCACGTCGCCCACGTTGCCGTAGTCCTTGGTCAGGTCGGCCTGTGTTCCCATCCAGCCGCTGTTGTAGGGCTTCATGGCACCGGGCGTAGCCCAAGGGTCGTGACGCTGACGCATGATCTGACGGTCCTCTACGAAGATGATCTGCAGGTTCTCGGGATAGCCCTTGGCCTTGACGCGTGCTATGGCAGCATCCACGTCTGCCTTGTCGCAGCGTACATAGTATGAGGCGTAGTCACCGCAGTATGCATAGTACTTGCCGTTTATCTGCTCTATATAGTCGCCGCCGGCCTCGCTGGTCGGGGTCAGGAAGCCCCACATGCGGAAGTATTCGGTCAGGTCCTCGCCGGCTGCCTCACAGGCCTTCTCGTAGAACTTCAGCCAGCTGGTGGTGGCGCTACCCTTGCTGGCACCGCCGAACTTGCCGCTATGCCAGCCCTCGCCGCCGAAGCTCATGGGATCCTCGCGCAGGAGCTTGAAGAGCTTGGGAGAGAACTGCTTGTTCTTGCCGGCCTGGTGATAGTAGAGCCACAGGTTGTAGTACATACGCATGGTGATGCTGATGTCACGTTGGCAGAAGATGATCTTCTGTGTCACGTAGTTGTCGTAGTTCTCGGAGAAGCTCCATCCGCGTGACAGTCTGTAGCCGTACTGGCTGGTGATGATGTTGGAGAAGTAGTTGTTGCTTGACTCGGTGCAAGAGGGCAGGTTGATGGTGCCCTGGTTGTTGTGACCGCTCTCGTGGCCGCAGCACCAGATGTCGAAGTCGGCACGCTCTGCGTTGTATGAGCTTTCCACGGCCCAGATGCCGGGCATACCCGTGTGGCTGTTGCCGGAGTAGGGGTTCTTGCCGTCGGCAGCCTGCATGGTAGGAGCCAGGTTGTTCACGTATGTGGGGTAGATGGCTTCGCCACCACCGGCAGCCAGGTTCTCCAGGCTGTTATCGGCCTCGCCGTTCTCCACGCGAGCCTGCCAGCCCATGTTACTCCATTCCCACTTGAGCACGTTGTCGTAGAAGTTGATGCTCTTGTATATCTTGTAGCCGTACTTGGAGTCCTTGGACCATATCTGACGGTAGCACTCCACGGGGAACTCGAATACGCCGCGCTCGCCCTTCACGCTGAAGTTGATGGCGTTCATGTCGGCACCTTTTGCCTTCATCAGGCTGACGGCATTACCCAGCACTTCCTCGTACTCGGCATTGGTAGCCTCCTCGTTGTCGGGTGTCTTGTTGACATAGCCAAGAACCTCGCCACCTTCGATGTGGATCTTTATCTCGGGATACTCGCTCAGGGGCTTCCGGTAGTCGGCCGCGCAGGTGTACATGATCCACTGTGTGCTGTAGTTCAGACCGCAGTAGATGATGTTCATGCCCTGGTGCAGCACCTGTCCGTCGCGGTCAAATACGCCAATGACGCCTGAACCTGCAGCCTGTGCAATCTTCAAGGTGGCACCGGCGGGAATCTCGTTTTCCACGAAGACGTACATCAACTGCAGGGCGTCTGTCCAGATGCCCGTGGGGTTGTTGCGGTCGCTCATCTGTGTGGCCTTCCACTTGCTCTTGGGAGAGGCACCTGCATTACCCTCGTCGTCGCAACGTGTGTATATCTTGTAGCTCTGTACACGGAAGCGTTCGGACATGGTGGGGTTGAACTCGTTCTTCCACCGGTTCTTGATATTGATGACCATGGTCTGGAGCTGCTCGGGCAGTCCGTCAGCGGCCATCCGGGCCTGGAACTCGCTGTCGCTCAGGCCGGCGTACTCGCTCTTGAGGGCGGTGCATGCCTTGTCGGTGAAGTAGCCCTCCACGATGGGTGTGTAGGTGTTGGCCTTGTTGACGATGTCCATCAGGGCTGCCTTCTCTTCCAGTTGCTGCTTGTACTCGTTCTGGGCATCCTTCAGGGCCTGTGCGTTCACTGCCACTTCCTCGAACTTCCACCAGCTGTTCGTGTTGTTCTTGTCATACCAGCCCACGATGCTGTTGCCGGCATCGGCATGAGCGGGCTGGCCGCAGATGATCACATAGCCGCCCTCCTTCTCCTCAAAGGTGACGCCGGAACCCACGGAACTGGTATAGCCCTGTGTGGATGTGTACAGGGTGGCGAAGTAGCGCTGGGTCTGTGCGTTCTGCAACTTGCCGTTGACGTATCTCCACAGTTGGTTGTACTGTGTGTCACCGCCTTGTTCGGATGCCTTCAGCGCGTTGGAAACGAGGTCCTCGGTTATGGCATAACCATAACGCTGGCCGCTGGTTGTCACCGACTTGTCGGGGTTCTGGTTGACAATGCGGTAGTACTTGCCCGACTGTGGCAGTTGGGCCATTGCGGTCAGGCCTACGATCATCCCCAAGAGGGACAATAGAAAGGTTTTCTTCATGTCGTTGTAGTTGTTTAGGTTGATTCTTATGTTTCTGTGTTATGTGACGCAGGATACGGGGTGGTATGGATGTGATGGTTGAGTGTGTGGATGCGCAGGTGGTGGATGGTGTGTCGTGGTTGGTGTGTTGCGGAGTGGCCGGTGTGCGTGCCTGCATGCTCCGAGGCGTGCATACTGCCTCCTGCGCTGCAAATGTAAAGAAAAGGATTGTAATAATTCCATTCCTCGCGGTTAATTCTTGTTAAGTTGTTGAAGTTGTACCTCCAGTAGGGCAATATGTGACTGCCTTGACACGTTGCGGAGGCTTGTGCGATGAGTGTAGTACGTACACTATGTGTGGGGAGGCCGGGCTGTCGACGGCCGGCTGTGAGCATGCCTCGCCGGGGGGAGAGTGGCATGCCCGCAGCCTATATACACGAGGACGCCCCGCCGTGTTGGGGCGGGGCGTCTGTCTATTATATATAATAAGGTATAGGGACCTTATTACATCTCAAGGGTTGTGTCGTGCGGTTACTTCTTGATAACCTTCACGCCATTTACAACGTAAACGCCTGCGGGCAGGTTGTTGACAGCATTGATGTTGCCCTTGCCTACGAGCTTGCCGTCTACGGTGTAGATGTTGCCGCCCTTGGCTACGTTGCCCAGTACCTCGTCGATACTGTCTACAATACCATCACCAATCTTGATCTGGATTGTACCAAGTACGTCGGCGCTCTCGGGATCGAGGTCGCACTGGATGTATGCACCGTAAGCCCAGTTGGTGGCGTCAACGATGGTGTGCTTGAAGTGATCGTTCTCGGCGATGATGCCCTTACCGGCCTTGATGGGAGTATCACGGAAAGTACCTACGAGAGAGCCAAGACCCTTCTGCAGGGTGTCAACTGCCATGCCGTGAGACATAGATACGATGGTGTACTCTTCGTCGCGTGCTGCGGTGGCCTGCTTTCCGATCTCATCGGTGTTCTCGCCAGCCTCGGCGGCAAGTTCTGCGCGGATCTCAGTCAGACGGTCGGCGGGAGTGATGTACTCACCTACGAGGTTGGCTATCATGATGAAGGGAGTGCCGGCCTTGATGGTAGAGGCCTCGATCTTCTTCAGGACAACAGTGGTATCCTCTTCTGCGAATACAACCTCTGCACCGTAAGCGGTAGCCTCTGCACCGGCAGCGATGGTAACGTCAACGGGATAGGTGTAAGCGTAGATGGTACCGGGCCACAGCTTGTGCTCGTACTCGGTAGCGGGCTCAGCGCTGACAGGCTCAACCTCCTCAATCAAGAGACCGGAGTTAGAACCGAGGCTGCTTGCCTCCCAGCATACGAGACGGTTGGTAGAGCGCTCGCCGTGGAGGTTGCGGTGCTGAACCTCTTCACCCAGAACGTTGGTGTAGGTGATGATGTTGGCACCTGCGCCGATAGCCTTGGTGTAGAAGTAGCTGGGAATGTTGCTCAGAGTAGCGGGCTGGCCACCACGGAGGAACAGGCCGGTAGCCTTGTTCTGGATGATGTAGCTGCTGTCTGTAGCCTCGATGAAGCGGAAGAGATCCTCGCCATTCTCAAGGAGAGCAGCGTCCTCGTCGTTGTAGAAGTAGATCTGGTTGCCGTTGAAGAATTCGTTGGCAATTTCTACGCCGTAGCAACGTACGCTGTCCTCGAACTCGCCACGGTCATCGGTCTGGTTCATGAAGTAAACGCACTCGTCCTTGCCCTTACCGGCAGCAGCGGTCTTGCCATACAATGCGGGATACTGCGTAACACCGGCCTTCTCGTGTTCTACGGCCTTGGAACCGGTCTTGTCCCACTCGTAGGTGTCGTACATAGCCTCTGTGGGGAACTTGATGCGATACCACTTTCCGGTCTCTACCTTGTTGGCAGAAGCGTAGACATTGGCGGTAGCGTCGGCGATAGCCTTGATCAGGTTCTCGCTCTCGGCGGGAGTGTACAGAGCAGCCTCGTCATAAGCCTTAGCTTGGTTGACTACAGAAGCGGGAGTTACTACGCCCTGCTTCCACTGACCGGGGTTGTTGCCTATTACAAAGAGGTTCTCGGCGGGAGCAGCTGCGATAGCCTCGCGCAAAGCGGCGGGATTTACGAAGACTGCCTTCCAAGCCTCGCTGGCAGCCTTCAGCTCGTTGTAAGCTGCGTTGAATGCTTCGTCGTTGATCAGTGAACCGTCCTCTGCACTGTAGTTGGCAGCGGTCCATGCGTCCATAGCAGCCTGGAGACGGGTGATGATGGCCTCGCGCTCCTTGTACTGAGACTTCTCGTGGACGGTGCTCTGCTCGGCCTTGAACACGTTGAACTCGGCAGCATGCCAGTAGCCACGGTTAGAACCACCACCTGCGGCAGTTTTACCGGTAGCCTCGGAGTAGAAGCGCAGGTAGTTGCAACCGGTAGCGTCGAATACCTGTGAAGAGATTACGGTCTCGCCCTTGGCGTTAAGAGTAAATGTAAGAGTACCCAGGCTCTGACCCTCCTCGAAGGTGGTCTCGTCGGTGGGAGCGTCTACATAGCCCTTGACGGCCAGCTTGGTGATGTGGTCACCCTCGGCTGCGTTACGACGGGTCAGCTTTACAGCATACATGCCATCGAGGGTCTCCAGGGCGTGGATCTGCAGATAGTGCTTGTCCCAGGGCTGATCGCCATCCTCCCAACGTGAGTGCCAGTGTGTGCCGGCGTTGCCGTCGATGAGGAAGTCGTATACGCTGCCCCCTTCGGGAACGGTCTGCGCGTCGTTCGTACTGTACTGGCTGTAGAACTGGTCGGCGGTTACCACAACAGAGTCGTTCTCGAAGACGGTAGACTGGAGGTCCTTGGCAATCTCGAACTGTGCGGGAGTAGCCTCAACGATAGCGTTGGCCTCGGTAACCATTCTGCGAACCTTGGCTTCATCGTCGTCCATCCACTCCTCAGCGGTCTTCTCGTCAATGGCGGTGAGGTACCATCTTGAAGCCTCGGGATCGCCGGTCCATCCTACAGCATTGCCACCCTTGCCGGCACCGGCGGAGTGACCACCGCAGTGTATGCAATTAGTGCTGGTTTCGTTGCCCTGGTGAGTGTTGCGGATGCTGAAGGTAACTACCTTGCCCTCCTTCTTAGCGTCGGCAACGGGTGTGCCGGGAACGGGAAGTTCCATCTCGCCGCGGTACTCGAAGTAAACGGTAGCGGTATCGTCGTCCTTCATCTCAATGGCTGCAGATGTGGCGATGCCGTTGACGGTCTTGTGGTTGTCCATGTTGACAAAACGGTACTTGTTGTCGGAACCGGCAAGCTTCTCGATCTTCCACAGGAACTTGGCGTTGGGCTGAGCGGCACCCCAGGCGAGGTTGTCGCCATTTGAGTACAGGCCCTTGACGGGAGCATAGACGTTGGTCTCGTTGATCACCTTGATGGTCTCGGTGGTAACGTAGCCCTCGTCACCCTCTACGAAGCCGTTCTCGTCGTTGTAGTTGTTGGCCTCATCCTCGGTGTAGTAGACGGTATCCTTCAGTGTCTCGTACCAACCCATGGGGTTCTGGAGAGTGTAGTAGCCATCGGCGATGTCGTTCATGTTCAGAGAAATCTTGTTGGCGTCAACAGCCTCGTAAGCCTCTCTGAACTCGGCAATGAATGCCTTCAGGTCGTCTGCGGTGGCCCAGTAATTCTGCAGTACGCCGTAGTCGCCTGCAGCGTCTGCCTCCTCCATGCGCTCTGCGGCAGTGTTGTAGAGTCCAAGGAAAGCAGTTACGTACTCGGGACGATAGTTGCCATAATTTTCGCCTACGTTTACGCCATTCTGGAGGTTCTCTACGAACAGGCCTTCATTGCGTGCACCGATTTCGTCAAGAACAGCAACGAGACCCTCAACAGCGCTCTCGTAGGGATCCTTCTTGCCCATAATCTCGACTTCGAAGATTTCCCATATACGGTTGCCCTTGATTCCTGACTCGTCCTCGCAGGTGATGTCCTCGTTACCGGCAAGGTTCTCGCCCTCACCCCAGAACACAACACCGTTGCCTGCACCGTTGTTGTCCACACGTTTGGCCATGTTGAACTGGTTCCATCCGAAACGGCCCTTGCTGTTGGGGGTGCCGTTGAAGCGTACGGGATAGAAGTTGTACTGGCCGGCCAGGCCGCCAAGATACTGGTTGTGGCTCAGGGTAGCGTTCTCCGGATTATCGGCCATCCACTTGCCGGTACCGAACTGGATGTTGTAGACTCCCTCTTCGCCTGATACAGCCACGAAGCGGACGAACTTGGCCATGTGGTCGTTTGCGCT
>DBLZ01000127.1:0-15592 GCA_002297545.1 Prevotellaceae bacterium UBA711
AACTCAGTTCCGCGGAGTAGGAGACATCAAATTCTTCATGTTCAGACTGGCAACACTATTCTCTTGACATCTCCCCCGCCCACCGGGAAAATCCGCTGACCCCATATATGCACATACGGTGTGAGGTCTCATTGCTCGTTTCAGCAGACGGGTAAGTTCGAAGACCTCAACAGTGAAGCGGGCAACAGTAGGCTTCACGCTTTTTATTAGTGCCTACACGCGCACGTACATTATATTATAAGTATCACCGTCTGACCAGAAAGCCATCGGACACACAACAAGATTCCTATGGAGAAGGATACAAGCATCAGGAAGCGAGTAAGTACAACCATTATCGACATTACAAGGCCATGAAACAGATTCTCCCATTATTACTATTACTCATCTGCTCTACTATCGTGGCAGATGATTTCCAGTACACATACAAAGGAAAGACGTTGACATACACCATACTTGACGAAAAGGCCAGGGCTTGCAAACTTAAAGACGGACATTACTATGGGACATCCGGGAACCAAGTATCAGGTAAGCTCATCATTCCTTCACAAGTCAAATACGGACGCTATTACTATACAGTCACGGAACTGGGCGCATATACCTTCTACGGTTGCAGCAAGTTGACATCGGTCACAATCCCAGGTAGCGTCACGACCATTGGCAAATGCGCCTTCGCAGGATGCAAACGTTTGACCAAAGTAATCATAGGACGCGCAGTCCAAAGTATCGGGTCTTACGCATTTAGCAATTGCAATAAAATCAAAAAGATTATAGCCTACCCCCGCCAAGCACCCAAGGCGGAAAACCAGAACACATTCGACACAGATGTCTACAGCCAGGCCATACTAATATATGGAAATGAGAAGGAGGCAGATGAAAGCTATGGTTCCTACAACAATATATGGTGGAAATTTGCCAATTACTATACACGGGATTTGTCTGAATAGTACCTCATATCAAGATGGAAATGAGATAATATCCCTCTGTGCCATGCCCAATACTGCAGAAGAACAACAACGTGCGGTACGAATAATAGATAACATTTCTCCAATTATTGCTGTCCGATAAAACTCGAATAGCATTATAATACATGCCTCGAACGCTGAATTTACGGTGTTCGAGTCTGCCTTTTAATTTTACAAGCCAACTCAGTCAAAAAAGCGATGGTTCAGGCGGTGCTCCCGAGACTTTGGCAATCTACAGGCTTGAGTGAACTCGCCTCAGACACACTCAGTGAAACACTACTTCTCCAATAGTCGCCAGCAGGCACAGGTATGAGATTGGATGTAATCTATAGCACAGACATGTTGGGCAAGACAGATTGCACTTGATAGCTATAGTCTTGCTCACTTATTTCCAGACAACAACATTACCTTCTTTGGAAACAACTTTCTGAGTACTATCAGTACCACTATACACAGGGCGGCCGTTACAAATGGAGTAACAAGATATATTGCAATCTTCTCCATTACACAATCGCCAGGAATCAATCGGGACAAGACTGCACGCACAGCATACAAAGGA
The DNA here is from genome assembly GCA_002297545.1 of Prevotellaceae bacterium UBA711. Classification (GTDB taxonomy): domain Bacteria; phylum Bacteroidota; class Bacteroidia; order Bacteroidales; family Bacteroidaceae; genus Physcousia. The sequence goes on from DBLZ01000127.1 coordinate 1,522, forward strand.
CTGCCGACAATAGGGATTGACAAATCATGAAAGGCATATATAAAAAAGCAACTTGACACGAGCAGCCTTGAAGCCCTCATATTATATCTGATGACAGCCTGCGAGGCAACGTGAAAAGCTGTAAATACCCCCAGGCATATGCATATGGGATATAGCTTCTGCCCAACCAAAGTGTTCATTCCATCATACATGGTGGTTAGTACGAGCATCAATGCATACATTGGCAGCAGTAGCCTTCTGTATTTACTCGCAAACTCAATGATGTTTAACCCATTCACAGCAAAGTATGCACCTGTGGTAAAATAGAAGACGGCTGTGACTGAAATCCCCTGTACCAAAGGCCATATTCGAGAAATATATGCAAGAAAAAGTAGCAAGACGATGACTCTGCCCAAACGTTTGACAGAATAGTAAACCACCGGAGACAGCAATGTGACAATAATTAAATCGCGCAAAAACCACAATGGCAAATCACATGGCCCTGTCATCCGTAGACCTATACCTAACCAATTGACACGAGTAGTGTCCCATTCATGAATGTCATAGAACGCGTGCCATGCGTTTTCACGTAAGAAATAAACAATCCCATAGCTTGGTTTTCCCTTTAGCAGCACACCTCCTGTCACGCACAGAAGAACAGAGATTAAAGCCATTGCGTTCCACATGATATATGGGATTAGCAAGGTCTTTACCCTACTCCTGATTTTATTTTTATATCCATCCCACGACCACTGCCTGAAGTTTACAAAGAACAAGAACCCTGATATCATAAAGAATGTTGGCACGGCAATGCCAGTCAACACATGCGAAAGCACCACACCCAGCACATTATATATACCTTGCCACGATAGCAAGTTGAAATCAGCAACAAGTGGACTGACCACACTTGGAGACATATGTATGAAAATAACCATTATGGCCAAGGGGAACCTAAGTAGATCTATTGTTGCGGACTGTGACTGTTCCTTCGTAAGAACGCTCTCTGTATTAGAGTTGCAGGTAAAAAACTTTTTCATGATAAATCGATGTTGCTTAATATGCATCGATCTACCACTCACAGACATAAGAAAAGGGCATAGGCCTTTCTTATGCGTTCGTCGAGGCTGCGTCGGAATGAGACCTCTCTATCCCTATAAGAGTAACCTATGCCCCCATTACGGAGCAAAGGCAATGACTCCTATCCAAGGATAGAAAGGCAAATTCGACACCGAACCTACCTAACCACTATTTGTACGTTTCTTATCTCCTTTCTGATTAGTTTCCGACGCTATTCAGACGAACGCAAATAATAGTCAATGCTTTATGTCAATATGTCTGCGCACAGGGCGCGTTACTTTATTATCTGTATCTTGCTTATATATATTTTCTATTTCATTCCTTAGCGACTGCAAAGATAGTCATTTATATCGAAACACCACTGCCACACGATGATTCAAATGTGAATAACAGAGGCAGCTCCCCCCTAATCACCATAAATAACAGGCACATACACACATACTCAACCTTCCACCACCGCCACCTTGGCTGCTATGGCCTTACATTTTTCACGCAGAGCCTGCTGGTCGGCATCAAGCGCATCCCAACATACAACCACACCCATGCGACGACCTACGTGAGCCTCAGGTTTGCCGAATATGCGCAAATAGGTACGTGGTTCTGCACATGCGACCTCCATGCCTACATAGTCGGGAAACTTGGTCTCTATGCCGGAAAGTATAACTGCACTGGCACCCTGACGTTCCTGGGTGATTTCTGGGATTGGCAAACCAAGGACGGCACGGCAGTGCAACTCGAACTCACTTAAGTTCTGCGTTCCTGCCAGAGTCACCATACCGGTATCGTGCGGACGGGGAGACAATTCACTGAAAATAACGCCATCTGTCTCGCTAACAAAGAACTCCACACCCCAGATACCTGCACCGGTAAGAGCCCCTGTCACTTTGGCGGCCATATTTTGAGCCACAAGCAAATGTTCGGGCTTCATAAGACGGGGCTGGAAACTCTCACGGTAATCACCGCCCTTTTGCACATGACCAATGGGAGCGCAGAACAACGTAGGAGCGTTCTTCTGAGTGACAGTGAGCAAGGTAATTTCATAGTCAAACGGTATGAACTGCTCCACTATGACTTCCATAATGTCCCCGCGTGACCCCTCGCAGGCGCAAGCCCATGCCGCAGACAATTCCTCGGCACTATCCACCTTACTTTGACCGTGTCCGCTGGACGACATCAAAGGCTTAATGATGCACGGAAAACCTATGGCCGCTGCCGCATCGGTAAGTTCTTCAAAAGTGGTAGCGTAACGATAGTTTGCTGTCTTCAGGCCAAGTTCGGTATGTGCCAATTCACGTATGGCCTTACGGTTCATGGTGAAGTTCACGGCACGTGCACTTGGAACCACCTGTATGCCCATCTGCTCGCATTCGTAGAGCTTCTCGGTGCGTATAGCCTCTATTTCGGGTACTATAATGTCGGGATGCACCTCGTTAACTACCTTCATCAGTTCGTCACCGTCCAACATATTGAACACACGTCGCTCATCGGCAACCTGCATGGCAGGGGCGTTATCATACTTGTCACAGGCAATTACATATTGCCCCTTGCGCTGGCACGCAATGACAAACTCCTTACCAAGCTCTCCTGAACCCAAAAGCAAAATTTTCTTCATATCAACTCAATCCTTCTATTTCTCCGTTTACTATATCTATCTTCTCCGCCTGAGGCACCTTGGGCAAACCAGGCATGCGCAGTATCTCACCGGCTATGAGCACTATAAACTCAGCTCCACGGTTGATGACCACATCGCGGATTGCTATATTGAATCCCTCTGGAACACCATAGGCCTTCTGGTCGGCCGAGAACGAGAACTGCGTCTTGGCTATGCAAATTGGATAATGGGACAGCCCAAGTTCCTCAACCTTGGCCAACATCTTGCGTGCCGCCGGAGTAAACGTGACACCCTTGCCACCATACACCTTCCTCACCACTGCCAACGCCTTGTCCTCTATGCTATCCTCATCGGCATAGGCATAGTCCAACGGGCGTGACGGAGCCTTTTCTATTGTCTCCACCACTAGACGTGCCAATTCCTCGGCACCAGCACCACCCTCGTTGAAAGCATTGTTAACAGCAAAGCCCACACCCAAATCGGCACAATGCTGACGGCAAAAAGCGATTTCTTCATCAGTATCGGCAGCAAAGCGGTTGAAGCAAACCACCACCGTCTGGCCGAAACGTTGCAGGTTGCGGATATGGCGGTCGAGATTCTTCACACCCTCCTTCAAGCCCTCCATATTGGGTTCCTTGATGGACTCCACCGGCACACCGCCATGCATCTTCAGGCCCTGTGTGGTTGCAACCAGCACGGTAAGCGCAGGTTGCAGCCCGGCCTTGCGACACTTGATGTCATAGAACTTCTCTGCGCCCAAATCGGCACCGAAACCGGCCTCGGTGATAACGTATGGAGCCAAACTCATGGCCATGCGTGTGGCAATGACCGAATTACAACCATGTGCAATGTTGGCGAAAGGCCCGCCATGCACCAAAGCTGGCGTACCCTCTGTTGTCTGCACCAAATTTGGTTTGATGGCATCGCGCAACAGCACACAGATGGCACCTGCCACGCCCAAATCCTTAACAGTAAAGGGCTTGCCCTCGATAGTCGTACCCAAAAGTATATTCTCTATCCTGCGACGTAAATCAGCCTCATCTTTGGCCAGACACAGGATAGCCATAATCTCGGAAGCCGGAGTGATATCGAAACCGCTCTCTGCCACTACTCCGTTTGTCTTGGCTCCCAGCCCCGTGACGATATAACGCAAGTTGCGGTCGTTTACGTCCAGGACACGCTTCCACAAGACCTCACTCATGGCAAAGCCATCGGCCTGATGCTGGTAGATATAATTGTCCAACAGGGCGGCAATCATGTTATGGGCAGATGTAATGGCATGGAAGTCACCGGTAAAGTGCAGATTTATCTTGTCCATAGGCAGTACTTGGGCATAACCGCCTCCGGCAGCCCCACCCTTCATGCCAAAGCATGGCCCCAAAGAGGGTTCGCGCAATGCCGCTATGGTTTTCTTGCCTATGCGGTTCATTCCAAGCGCCAAACCGACACTGACAGTAGTCTTGCCAATGCCTGCCTTGGTAGGAGTGATGGCAGTAACAAGGATCAAACGACTCTTGTCTATATTCTCCTCACTGATGAGATCCAATGGTAACTTGGCAATGTAACGCCCATACGGCTCCAAGGCCTCTTCGCTTATACCCAAGCCAGCTGCCACTTCGTCAATCGGTTTCAATCGGGTCTCACGTGCAATTTCGATGTCGCTTTTCATTCTATCGTCTTATTTATCGTTATACCTAATTATAATATAAAGGGGCCGGAGTGTTTCCCCGTGGTTCATCACTTTTTCACTTTCTGCACACGGTCAGTCCCGGCCGGAGTGAAGAAAACCGTATCGGCCAATGCATCGGGCAGATACTGCTGTGCCACATAGTGTCCGGGATAATCATGCGGATACTTGTACCCATCGTGGTATCCCAACTCCGCCATCAACTTGGTGGGAGCATTGCGCAGATGCAAGGGTACCGGCAGGTTGCCGGTCTGACGCACAGTCTGCAATGCCGCATCCACAGCCAAGTAGGCACTATTGCTTTTGGGCGAAGTCGCCAAATAGGCAGTAGCCTCTGCCAAAGGTATGCGCCCCTCGGGCCATCCTATCTTCTGCACGGCATCAAAGGCGGCATTTGCCAACAACAGAGCATTGGGATTTGCCAGCCCGATGTCCTCGGAAGCAGAAATCACCAGCCGTCTTGCAATGAAGACCGGGTCTTCCCCACCCTCTATCATGCGTGCCAACCAATAAAGGGCGGCATCGGGGTCGCTGCCCCGTATACTTTTTATGAAAGCAGAGATGATGTCATAGTGCATTTCCCCGTCCTTGTCGTATGCCAACGGATTCTGTTGAAGGCTTCCGGCAACCAAGGCATCCGTTATGGTTAGCGTGTCTCCTTCTTTAAGTTCTGCTGTGAGCAATTCCAGTATGTTCAACAGTTTGCGGGCATCCCCGCCACTGTATCTCAATAGTGCATCCGTTTCCTGCAATTCTATGTGCATCTTCTTCAGCACCGTATCCTTCTCCAACACCCTGTGGCACAACGTCAACAAGTCGTCTTTTCCAAGCGAATTGAGTGTGTACACCTGGCAGCGACTCAACAGGGGACGTATGACTTCGAAAGACGGATTCTCTGTAGTGGCGCCAATAAGCGTGAACACACCTTGCTCCACAGCACCAAGCAGGGAGTCCTGCTGACTCTTGCTGAAACGGTGAATCTCATCAATAAAGAGTATTGGGCGCGAGGTGTCGAAGAAATTGCTACCACGTGCCTTGTCTATGACATCACGAACATCCTTCACACCACTGGTTACGGCCGACAGGGTGAAAAACGGGACATCCAGCGTAGATGCTATGATTGTAGCAAGCGTAGTCTTGCCAACCCCCGGGGGGCCCCACAGGATGAAACTGGAAATCCTACCACCAGTAATCATCCGTCGCAACACACCGTCCGGTCCGACAAGATGCTGTTGTCCGATATAATCCTCCAGAGACCGTGGTCTCATTCTTTCTGCCAATGGTTGCATAGTGGCTACAAAGGTAGCAAAATAAATGCAGACCCCCCACCCTACGGCACGATAAAATGCACGGGCGGAAGCAATTTGAACTATTACATCTCCGATAGACAACAGGGTCATGGCATTATGTGTATCTTTGTATACAAGAACCATTACATTGCCACGTCTCCGCCATGACCGTAGCAAACACACATATCATGACACTATCCATACTAATATCATCCTATAACTGGGACTGCACACCGTTAGTCCTCGACCTGCAGAAGCAACTGCCGGAGGATGCAGAGATAATCGTGGGCAACGACAAGAGCACATGCCAATCCGCACGCAAAGCCTACCAAAAAATTGCCGCCATGAAGCATTGCCGCGTCTATGAACCGGCGCAAAACCTTGGGCGTTCGCGCATCCGCAACCGACTGTTCGACATCTCATCTGGCCAATGGCTACTATTCCTGGACTGCGACACACAGATAGACAGCCCACGCTTTCTGCAAAACTACCTTGATGCTATCAACAAGCATCCTGCCGATGTCTACTATGGCGGCATGAAGAATACCGTGGACTGTCCTCCCGGATGTGAACTCAGATGGACATACGAATCCACGTCTACCCGGCGGTGGACAACGGACTACAGGCGGAAACATCCCTATGATGTCTTCACGACGCAGAACTTCATGATCCGCCGCGACGCATTTGTACAGACAAGGTTCCCCGAGGAAATTACCCAGTATGGCTATGAGGATACCGTACTGCTGATGAGGCTGGAGCAAAAGGGCAAAACCATTTGGCACCTGGACAACAGCCTGATACATCTTGACATGGACACCAACAGCAAGTTTCTGGACAAGACAAGGCAGGCCCTGCGCACGCTTCATTCCCTTCCCCCGGACATGCGCCCTCAGACACGAATGGTGAAAGCATACCTGTGGTTGAAACGCTGGCATCTGCACCGTACCCTTGCCCTTGTACACCGGCTGCTGCACCCCATCACGTACAGAATTCTGTGCTCACGCCACGTAACACTGTGGCTGTTCCAGTTGTACAAATTGGGATATTTCTGCAGCCTTTGATGCTTTTTACCTTTGCCTGCACATCGTATGTAAAAAGTTATTTGTAACTTTGACGCGTGATTTATATACCCACCTTTCCGCCAAGTGCGTACAGACGTGGCACACTTGCCCTGACAAGAGCGGAAAAGGCTGATGTAACCGAGAACAATATACAGACAGAGAATGGCAACAAACGAAACACAGGAGGCTCCTATCAAGAGCCTCAACTTTATCGAGAAGCAGATTGTGGAGGACCTGGCTGCCGGCAAGAACGGCGGACGCCTGCAGACACGCTTCCCGCCCGAACCGAACGGTTACCTGCACATAGGCCATGCCAAGGCTATAGCCATGGACTTCGGCGTGGCACAGAAATACGGCGGCGTATGCTACCTGCGCATGGACGACACAAACCCACAAAAGGAGGACATGGAATATGTTCGCGCCATAGAGCATGACATACAGTGGCTGGGCTACAATTGGGCCAAAGTATGCTATGCAAGCGACTACTTTCAAGACTTGTGGAACTTTGCCGAGTGGTGCATCATGCAAGGCCGTGCCTACGTGGACGAACAAACATCAGAAGAGATAGCAGCCCAAAAGGGCACGCCCACCGAACCAGGACAGAACAGCCCCTACCGCGACCGCCCCGCAGAAGAAAGCCTGCGCCTGTTCCGCGAAATGAACAGCGGCAATGTGGAACCCGGCAAGATGATTCTGCGTGCCAAGATTGATATGGCCAGCCCAAACATGCACTTCCGCGACCCCATCATGTACCGCGTGCTGAACATGCCGCACTGGCGGACCGGCAACAAGTGGAACGCATACCCCATGTATGACTTCACCCACGGACAAAGCGACTATCTGGAGGGCGTCACCCACTCCATCTGCACTTTGGAGTTTGTTCCCCACCGCGACCTCTATGACCTCTTCGTGACATGGATAAAGGAGTGGAAGGGAGACGAGGGCGACATGCAGGACAACCGTCCACGCCAATACGAGTTCAACAAGCTGAATCTCAACTATACCCTCATGTCCAAGCGCAACCTGCTCATCCTAACCAAGGAGGGCGTGGTAAACGGATGGGACGATCCCCGCATGCCCACAATCTGCGGCATACGCCGTCGCGGCTACAGCCCGCAGGCCATACTCAACTTCATGGACAAGATAGGCTACACCACATTTGATGCCCTGAACGACATCAAACTGATGGAGGCCGCCTGCCGCGAAGACCTCAACACCAGGGCATTGCGCGTAAGTGCCGTGGTCAATCCCGTACGTCTTGTAATCGACAACTACCCCGAAGACATGGTGGAAGAGATGCAGGCCATCAACAATCCCGAGGACGAGAACTCCGGCACACACGTCATACGTTTCTCTCGCGAGCTATACATAGAGCGTGAGGACTTCATGGAAGACGGAGGAAAGAAGTTTCTGCGCCTCGGCCCCGGCAAAGAGGTACGTCTGAAGAACGCCTACATCATCAAGTGCGATGAAGACCCGGCCAAGTGCATCGAGAAAGACAGCGAGGGCAACATCACATGCATCCATGCCACCTACGACCCCGAAAGCCGCAGCGGTATGCCCGGTGCCGACCGCCGCATCAAGGGCAAGACCCTGCACTGGGTCAGTTGTGCGCACAGCATCCCATGCGAGGTGCGCGACTACGCATGCCTGTGGACATGCGAGAACCCTCGCGATGCCATCAAGCAATACGAGAAGGAGCATGGCGTGCGCGGCATTGATGCCATGCGTCCGTTCCTCAACCCCGATTCATTGCGCATCAACAAGAATGCATATATCGAGGAATGGGCCGCAACCCTGCCCCACCTCTCCTATCTGCAGTTCCAACGCCTGGGCTACTACAACGTGGACATGGACTCCGCTCCCGGGCATCCCGTCTTCAACAAGACCGTAGGGCTGAAGGACACAAAATAGCACAGTCTCCCTCCAAACGTCACCCTGCCTCCCTTCTCCCCATGTACACCTTAATATAATATATAATGGACGGGAGCAAGGGAGGCAGAACGTATTGGAAAAAGTATCACCATCACTCGGCCGTAAGAAAGAGGACAAGGATACACAAACTGCCGACACCAATCGCCCCCACCGGAAATCACGTAAATGTATGCAACAGGAAGAAGATGATTATTTCCAGTCCGAAGAATTCATGGACATACTCGAACGCTACGAGCAGGCCACTGCAAGCGGACACACACCCTACATGGACATCGATGAGCTGATAGACGTGGCGGACTATTACCTGTCCACTGGCAAGTACGACCAGGCCAAGGAGGCTACGGAGTTGGCTCTGGAGCTGCACCCTGATGCCGAAGACCCTGTGACGATGATGGCCGACATCATGTTCGAGACACAGCAATGGAAGGAGGCTATCGTCTGGCTGAACCGTGTCCTTGACAACAATCCATTTGACCTACAGGCCTGGGTGAACATCACAGACAGCTACTTGCAGACAGAGCAATATGCCGAGGCTTTGGATAGTGCCGAATATGCCTTGGCCATACAGCCCGACCATCCACAGGCCACGCTGCAGAAGGCATTTGCACTGACGCATCAGGAGAGATACCAAGAGGCCGGTGAGATATTCGACCATTATCTGGAACAATGCCCCGACGACGAATTGGCCCTCTACCACGCTGCTTTCAACCTCTGCTTTCTCGAACGTTATGCAGAAGCAAACAAGATGCTTACACGTGCCGAAGAACTCAGTGAGGGGCTAAGCCCCGAACACCTCAACATCTGCCTGCAACGCTCATATACAGAGGCACGACTGGGGAACCTACAGGAGGCACTGGCTGCTCTGGAACGCTCCAAGTCATTTGTAGATCCCGACGCCAACGTGGACTATAACCTGCTCACAGGCCACGTCTTTCTGTTGTGCGGCCACCAGGACAAAGCCACGGAACACTTTGCCAAAGCCCTGTCCACAGCGCAAGATATCACTCACACCATGCGCGCCATAGCTCAGGTGTTCATGGATTGCCAGGCATACAACATAGCGTCGGACATCTTCCAAGAAATAGAGGAGCTTATCGTCAAGCCGGAATACGAAGAATCACGTGCGGACATCATAAAGGCCATCTGCCCGTCACAAGCCTATTGCTACTATCAGACTGGACACAAGGCCGAATATCTCTACTACCTGCATATGGCAGTGCAACTGAACCCGCATGACACCGAGATCTTCTTCCGCGACGTATTCCCTCTTGGAGCGCGGCCAGAGGATTACCCCTACTATGCAGAGAACAGTCCGGACTGAGCATCTTTCGCCACCGGAATAAACATGGTCTGACCGGAAGCGCACGCCATGTCACCATTATTCACTTATCATAGCGGCCGCCATTCCTTTTGCGGTCCATCATGATGGACGCCTTGTTTTCCATTGCCCACGCAACCAAAGCATTGATATGTGGCAGCAATGATTGCGCCCTCGCCGTCAGTGCATATTCCACACGCGGCGGCACCTCCGGGAAGACTGTGCGTGTGACATATCCGTCCTCCTCCAAAGTGCGCAACGTAGAAGTAAGCATCTTCTGCGACACATCCGGTATCAACTGTTGCAGTTCCTTGAACCTGAGGCTGTCCTTGCCGGCATTGACAAGAGAGTAGAAAACCAGCAAAGCCCACTTGTTGCCTATACGCGACAGTATCTGACGTATAGGGCAATCAGGGAACATTGCATTTTTTATCGTATCCTGACTCATGGCGTATGGATGTTGTTTGCATGTACAAAGGTATGCAATTACATTGGTACAGCAAAAAAATTTACAAAAAAAAATGAGTCATAACCCACTGGCATACAACAATGGTTACTCCAACGTAACCTACTGACTCACAAGTACCTTATTGCACAACTCCAAGAAATGTCATACCTTTGCACTGCAAACACGAGCCGTCAGGACTGCAAACTGACGGCCAGCATATCAAACAACATAAACACATGAAACAGATTACAAACATTGCGGAGGCGGCCAACTACAAGGCCGTGAACCTGGGACAGCTCAAGGCATTAAGCGAGTACGAACTGGCACTTGGCCCGGACATCAAGATACCGGGCAAGGTCTTTGGCGGCAGTGCTCTTGGCACCACAGGCTGCGAATTTTCCATGCAAAGCTTCATGCCCGGCACAGAAACAGGCTTTCTGCATACGCACAAGAAGCATGAAGAACTGTACTTCTTCCTCAGTGGCCACGGCGAATTCCAGGTAGATGGCGACGTGTTCCCCATTGCCGAGGGCAGCGTGGTACGTGTATCTCCCATGGGCAAACGTAGTGTGCGCAACACAGGCGACTCTCCACTGATAATGCTGTGCATACAATATCTCGGCAACAGTTTCCTGGCCGAAGATGCTGAGGATGGCGTCATCCTGGATGATGAAGTCAAATGGTAATATATCGGACACAAGCCTGATGCTCCATGGCGGCTAATGTTAAAGCACATAGCCATACCTTTGCAAGGAGGCGAGGATAACCGACAGACGGCCCCTCGAAGAAGACTCAATTTTTCTTTCTTCGGGAGACCGTCTGTATATGTTTGCAGGATGTCGTACTTAACTGCGCGAGATCTGCAAGCCGGTTCTGGACATTGACATCTCAACGAAACGAGCACGCGCATTGGGACGTTCTCTGCCGAGAATGTCACGGATACGCAAGGCAGCATCCGGGTCCTTGGCTATCATATAAAGGAATCCGCCGCCACCCGCACCAGGCAACTTCAGACCGAGACACAGATCCTGCACCTTCTCCACAATGGCCTGCACGGCAGGAGGATTGGTACCGGCATCCAAAAGTTGGTTCTGCTCCCACGTCTTGCCCACGAGGGTACCAAGCTTGTTAAAGTCTCCACGCATGATACTGTGCGCCAGATCACCTGCATGTTCCTTCATTTCCCCAAGCAACTGCAAACGTTCCGTATCGTACAGGAACATGGCACGTACTATTTCGGCCAGTATGGTCTTTGCCGTACGTGTTAGGCCGGTATAGTAAAGCAGATGGCATGCGCTGTATGACGGATCGGTGAAGAGGTTGTCGCTGAGCCAGCTGACCTCGGGCGTCTGATCGAAGCCATCCTGCGTGGACAACAGTTTTACACCATGGAGCACACCGCCGTACTGATCCTGCCATCCTCCGCCGGTGGTGAGCATCTGCTCCAGCACCAGAGTGCGGTTGCATATTTCATTCTTGCTCCAGGCCAAGCCGCAGAAGTTGCTGACAGCGCCCAATACCGTGGCTGCCAATATGGAACTTGTACCCAGTCCGCTGCCGGCCGGAATGGCACTGAGCAGAGTGACCTCGATGCCGCATCCGAAATCACGGAGCTGATCCTCCAGAGACTTGTATTTTCTCTGTGAGAAGCGAGGCAGAAAGCCTGCCAAAGCCAAAGCTGCCTTGGGTATGGAGAAAGGCGAGCCCACCTTGGCAAAGTCAGCCAACTCGTCCCACGTGGAGATTATTTCTATCGCACCGAGATCGATGCTACGCAATACAATCCGATAATCGGCAGACGGTTTGACGTAGGTCTGCAACGGAGGCTGTCCGTTCAATTCTATTGCGATATTCACCACGCTGCCTCCTGCCGAGAGGCAGTACGGAGGAGTGTCCGTCCATCCTCCGGCCAGGTCAATCCTCACCGGACTACGTCCCCATACAATCTGATCGCTGTAGACGTCCAGCCGTGGCATCTGCTTGTGCGCAAGCACACTCTCCGTAAGGCCCTCGCCCAAGAGGGAGAACGCACGACGGCTTTCAGTCGAACCGTCCTCTCCGTTCAACTCGTGCAGCATGGAACGGAACATGTTGTCGTTGATACGTTTCAGCAGGGGCTCGGTCTCCGGGATAGGCTCCGGCACAGGCACATTCAGGTTGTGAAATTCATGCGCCAGGTCATCCAGATTGGTCTGATAGAAGATGCTGCAACGGTGGTTCTTGGCCAACGCGGCGAGATTGTCCTTGCGAAAAGCCATACGCTGGCTTTGCAGACGACGCAGGTTGGCACGGTCGCTAATCTCGTTGGCAGAGAGGCGTTCGGCCGAACGCCATGCTGCAACTACATTATCGGCGGGATTCGCAGACTCGGCAATCATCCATTTAAGCAGGCGCTCTATATCGTCAACGTTATCGCACACCGGGAAGATGCGGCTGTTCTGCAAGTCTGTATTTCCCTCCACCTCATCTGCACTTATGCCATGATCTGCCAACCATCCGGTAACCGGACGGCCCAAGAAAATAGTAGACTCGTCGTGCAAGTCTCCACGCATGGCATCATTGAAACCATAGGGACGCACAACCCACTGCTTTTCTCCCAAGGGCACGATATCCACACACACGCCTGGCTGCAGGCAGATGTTCCAGTTGTTGCGCGGAACACCGGTGATGATGTTATCATGCGTCAGCACCCATCCGCTGTCCACCCAGGCGTTTTCTATCCACGTGTTGCGGTTTGTCGGATGGAAGGTGATATTGTGACAGCAATTCTGCGTGAAAATGCTCGGATGTGCCTTCAGACCAAGATGCATGATGGCACGCTGGTCATAGACGCGGTTCTGTATGGTCTCGGTGGAGGAAATCATTTCGCGCGAGGTGCCATAATGGTAGAACTCTCCGTCCTGCAATGGCAGCACGGCCACCTTCAGCTGCGCCAACTCCTCGTCATGGAACGTGGGGTTCTCACCCAATGCCTGTCCGAAGTCGCTATAGAGATCATAGTTAAGTATCTCGCCGCTCTCTCCGGTACTTTTGCGCATCAGCATGTTCACGGCCTTGTCGGACAACAGCCATATACCTATATCCATAAGGAAAAGGTGGGTGAACATCAGCTTGCCCAGTTGCTCCACAGTAGGCTTCTGCAGCACAAAGTCCAGCGCCTCAGGGGTCTCTCTCTTGGAGAGGAATACACCATGGTTCTTGGCAAGAGAGGGATCTACCCACAGGCCATAGCACACCACATCCACATCTGGTATCTGCTGCAACTTCCCGGCACGGATGTAAACGTCCCCCGAAGCGATGAGGGTACGCAGGCCGTCCGGAGCAGCCTTCATTATACGCTGATATAGTGGAAGCTGCAATTGCAGAAGGTTCTGTCCTATGCGCTGTCCGCGTTCCCAACGGAACACGGGTATGGGAGTCAACACCTTGCCACTGGGTGCGTATGCCGGCAAACGTCGGCTCTGCCCACCGGCATGAAGCAGTATGCGCTTCTCGTGTGAAAGCCATTGCCCGAAACTCTCTTCGGGGGCCTCGCTTTGGTGACAGGATTCCATCAGCCAGTTGGTGCCACCGCCACTGCCAAGACGAGCTCCGACGGGATCCGATGTACAGAAATACTCCTCACGGGAAACGCCCGCCACGTCATGAAAACATTCCACCAGATT
>DBLZ01000127.1:15904-16137 GCA_002297545.1 Prevotellaceae bacterium UBA711
CATGAAAACATTCCACCAGATTGGGCGGAAGTGACAATAACTTCTTCATGATATGCTATTGTACTATACAAGTTCTTATGTGTTCTACATAATCATCTGCCCCACTCTGCTTCATAGGCCGTGAAGACAGACCATATAAGGATAAAGGTACGAAACACACCATCGGGCAAAGCCTCGCGCCTGGCACATGACTTACTGCTCCGAGAACGTCTTTATTCTCTGCTCCTCAGAAA
>DBLZ01000125.1 GCA_002297545.1 Prevotellaceae bacterium UBA711
GCTTGGACAGGCGTGGCTGTAAACGTTATCCTTGGCATCTTGAGTGCCTTGTAATCTAAAAAAGACCTTCATTATGATAGGAAAAGAAATTCTGAACTACACCATCGTCTCGTTGCTCGGCAAGGGAGGCATGGGTAGCGTGTACTTGGCAGAGCATAAGTACATAAAACAACAAAAGGTTGCCATCAAGGTTATCAACGGCAACATGATTAATGACTTCACTCGCCAGCGGCTTGCTGAGGAGGCTGACAGGCTGGCAAGGTTGAACCATCCCAATATCGTACATTTTATCAACTACCACATAGATGAGGCCGGAAGCATCTATCTGATTATGGAGTATGCCGATGGACATAGTCTGGAAAATTATATAAGAGATGTGTCAGGCTTGATTGTTGAGGAGAAGATATGTCCTTTCTTCGAGCCTCTGTTGGATGCTTTCGACTATGCCCACAGGCACAAGATTATCCACAAGGACATCAAGCCATCCAACATCATCATAACAAACGAGGGTGTACCCAAAATCCTGGATTTTGGTATCGCAGCACTTTTGGACGAGGGGGGGGAAGAGACTGACAAGGATGTTATCATGGGCACCCCATCCTACATGAGCCCGGAGCAGGTGAGGGGCGAGAGCCTGGACCAAAGGTCGGACATCTACTCGTTAGGTGTCCTCTTGCACCAGATGTTGACTGGAAATCCGCCATACGACACGACAACCCTGACCGAGCACCAGATTTACAAACATGTCGTGGAGGACACCCTTCCACGCATGAAGACGTACTACAAGTATGTTTCGGACAAGGTGCAGACTGTAGTGGACAAGGCCACCAACAAGAAAAAGGAACTTAGGTACCAGTCGTGCCAGGAGTTCAAGAAAGCCCTTCACAATGCCATTTATCCTCCGACGGTTTCCAAGGGCGTCAAGATTTCCATTGGCGCAATGGTTGCCGTGGTGGCATTGGTGATATTCTTCGTATGGGACTACAACAGGGTCAAAGTGTCGTACTACAAGGACTATGTGGAACAATGGAGTATACCACAGGGTATAGGCAAGATATCTTCCGCAGACCGTATGCACACCCACAGGATGTACAGGTTTGAATACCGGCACTACAAGTTGCAGCGTGTTTCGCATGTTAACAGTATAGGAACCATTATCAAAGATACGGAATCGGAACGAAACGAAAGACCCATTGATGTCATGTTCTACTACAATGACGACGATCGCCTGAGTAGGGCCAAGGTGATGGACAACAACGGACAGGTGCAGTATATCAAGTCGTACAATGAAAAGTTGAACACCGTTATTTTCCAGTTCAATGATGAGTACGGAACCGAGAAGACCATAGGCAGCGAGACAGTGGGCTATGTCGATGCGTTTGGCTCCAATCAGGATAGGAGTAAAATTTCGCGTTACTTGCTGGAGTACGATGAAAATGGCTATGTCAAGACACTTCGGTATGCCGGCTTCCAAAACGCTTACGTCGGCGATTCCCATGGAATATACGGTAAACGGTACGTGAGAGACGAAAAAGGCAGGGTGAAGGAGGAAATGTACCTTGCCTGTGATGGTTCGCCCAAGGCAACACAGTGGGGAATGGGTAAGAAATTGTTCTATTACGATGAGGAGGACAATTGGGTGAAATCCTGTTACCAGACCATAGATGGTGAACCATCACTGGACGATGCAGAAGGCACCAGCGTATGTGAAAACGAATATGACAGGTACGGGAATTCCATTGCGCAATACTTCAAAACCTCAGATGGTCAACTGATGTTGCCAAAAAGGAATGGCTGTTCTGGAGTGCGGTGTGAGTATGACGAAAAAGGCTATATAAAAAAACAAACATACATTGGTGTTGATGGAGAAATCACATACAATGCCAATGATGGCTATGCTGCTTTGGAGACAACGTGCAATGAATACGGTTTCTTCAAAACTATTACGTTCCTGGACGTAGATGGTAATCCGTGTGAAACGCCACAAGGTAATGCCTCTGTCGAACTTGTAACGGACGAAAGGGGCAATGAATTGGAAAGATGGAACTACAATGTCCGGCACGAACTGGTTGCCAATACAGATGGATATGCCGGATCAAAATGTGAGTACGATTCGTTGGGGCATGTGGTAAAGGTTGCTTGTTATGGCGTAGACAGGAAACTGTGCGAAACCACAGGCGGGTATGCAGGATGGACATCCGACTACAATGCGATGGGCGACTGCATCAGGCAGTCTTACTTCGGCACAGATATGAAGCCTGCTACCAGCAGGAATATATGTACAACTGCGATAGATAGGGATTTGAGGGGAAACATCATTAAAATATCGTATTACGGAGTAAACGGCAAACCGACATTGAGCGATGAGGGTATTGCCATTACCGAATATAAATATGATGACAATGGTAACGAGGTTTCCAGACGTTTCTATGACACCAAGAATAAACCTACCAGGGGATACATCCACTTTGCCGGCAGAAGTTATACGTATGACGACAAGGGTCACATGCTTACGGAGAGGTATCACGATGTCAACGGTGAACTGCTTTTGGTCGATGGCATAGCAGGAAACAATTACAAGCGCGACGAGCGCGGTAATATCACGGAAAAGTTTCCCGTAGGTGTGGATCAGAAGATAGCACGTGGGTATTTGGTTGTCCGTTACAAATATGACGATAGGGACAACGAGATTGAGTTTGCCCTATTCGATGGGGATAACAAGCCGGCTACCAATAATAAGGGCTACCATAGATACGAACAGAAATACAACGGCCGTAACCAGATAATAGAAACTGCATATTATGATGTCAATGGAGGCCTTGCCATCCTTTCAAATCAGAATTACTGTATTGAACGTAGAGAGTATGACGATAGGGGACAGGTGGTCAAAGTGTCGTATTTCGGCAAGGACAACCGGCCGGCGTTGTACCAAGGTGATACGGAGGGATATTATGCCACCCGTAAGGTTGAGTATGACAAATACGGAAGGCAGATTAAGAACCTGTTTTTTGATGAGAATGGCAATCCCACGAATCCGCGTGTAATGGTCCCCGAAGGTGTATGTGCTTATGACAAATGGGGCAATATGAATTATGTCGCTTCTTGTGATGGCCACGGACACCTCATACGGAATCCACAGACGGGTTGGTCTTATATGAAACATGAGTTCGACAGACGTGGCAATATCTTGTGGACTGCATATTTCAATGAGAAGAAGCAGGCCATGTTGTGCAGCGATGGATACCACAAGGTGGTGAAGACATACACCAACAGCAACAAGGCTGAAACGACATCTTATTTCGATACTTCGGGAAAGCCCATGTCCGTCAATGGCTATCATAAAGAGGCGTACAAATACAATGACTACGACAACCCCATAGAATGCCAGTATTATGGGACTAATGGCAAGCCTACGGATTCCAATGCTGGATATTCCAAAGTAACCATATCTTACAACAATGACCGCAGCATGCGTGACCGCAAGTACTACAATGCGGCAGGAAGGCTATTACTGCATCAGCAGTACGTCAATGGTGAATGGGTTAGGGTCAAGAACTGGCAAATGGATGTGGCAGAACAAGCACGCCAGTTACCTATAACCTTGGGAGAACAGGCAGGCAATCTTACCATTCGGTCCATCAAGGTAGTCGGTTCGTCTATGGTTGAAATGGTGATAGTGGCTCCGGCTTCGAAATACGATATGACTGATGCCACGATGAATGGTCATAAGACGTTTGTCATGAACTTTACCCAGGTCATGAAGCAACAACTCGAGATACCACGAAACGTTACTATGAAGAGCATACTCAAAGACAGCAAAGGACGCGAATTGTTTTCGACATCGGTATAACTAAATAAATATTATGACTATGAAGCAAAATTTCTTAACAACATTCATTGTGCTGTTGGCATTCCCGGTAATGTTGATGGCCCAGAGTAATCCGCAGTATAATGAGGAGCAACTTGCTCTGCGGACTGATTTGTTCAATTTCTTGAAAGAAGAGGGCTTTATGCCAGAGATTGATACAGATGGTGACGTAAAGTTCAAATACGAAGGGAAACCTTATTACATCAGCGTCTCTGATACGGACGAGAACCCTCTGTATGTGGTTCTTTACAGGTACTTCGGCTATCCCGACGAATACAATGTAGAGACGGTTGTAATGGCAACCAAGACACTGAACATGCGCAAAGGCATCAAGGTTCTATGCTTTGACAAGTCATTTAGGATCGGAGCTGAACTGTTTGTCAGAAATGCGGAGCCTGTAAAGGCAGTATTCTATAAATTGGTGCACCTTATCAATGGTGTCAGCTCTGATTTTATGGATGCGTGTGAGAAAGTAAGTGGCAGCCCACAGGCGTCAGCCTCCTCCGTGTAAATACAATCCGCCAATTCAATTTGTACTCCTCCCCATCCTGGCCCAAAAGGTCGGGATGGGGAGGAGTTATTCCAATTTGGAATGTTTGGGGAAATGGTGTCAATGTCTGGCATGGCCATGGGCATCATCCAAATATATAGTGGATGGCCACGTTCGGGATGCCTGGCATTATTTTGCGGAAATGGGCAGCCATCCGTGAGAATGACTCTTCGGGCGGGCAATCCGACCTGCAGGCATCGCGTCCAAAAAGTGTCTCTGGAGTGGTGAGCAGAGACCATCCCCATCCGTACTGTCGGCCATGCTTGTTACGGGGATAAACGAAATCCTCCGTGACTATGCGGCAACCCATTTCCAAGCGGGTGACGTAGCTGTCGAATCGGCTTCTCATCTTTGGTCCAGTGAAGCCGCAGGCGGCTCTCAGGTCGCGTGTGATAAGGCTGCCATGTTCTTTCAGCGTGTCCAGTATCATGGCTTCGATGCTGTCATCGGCTATGAGCTGGCTGCAACTGCGCCTCCAGTTTCAGAAGTCCGGCCAAAGTGACTTGCTGACAAAGCCGGCCTTGCCCATGAAAAACTTCCCGTAGGCGCATCCGCTATCCTGTATGGCTGGACCTTTCCATTCCCACAACGGCCATTCCCAACCGCCATCTGGCAACGTCGTATAGGCGCATTCCTTGCCCACCTGCTCTTCTGCCGACCATCCCATGATGCCGATGCGGAGCAGGGGGGAGGAAGCCAATTTCGTCTATGAAGCTCGTCAACTCGGCGCAATTGCGTATGTTGTGAGATTTGGTGTACATATAGGGCTGTGTGGTGTTGTTCTTGTAGTGGTTCAAAACTTGAAATGGACAGGGCGGGCAAAGGCTTCGTCCTTCTTCAGCCCTCTGACATTGCCCAGGTTGATCATCCATCCGTCGATGTCTTTTAGATTGAACACCTTGAAGATGGGGTTGTCCTGCATGTTCCTGTACAGAGTGTTCACTATGGCACTCTTGGCCATGATGGCATCGCGGATTTCTTGCCTCTCCTCGAACACGGCTTTAGCCGAGAAGCGAATCCATGGTGTCTGCATCTCGTCCGCCTCCAGTTTGCACCCGCACAGTTCCAGGTGTGGGTTGGCTTGCAATTCGGCATAAACCTCTTTCTTGCAGTTGGTACAGAACCACAGCTTGTTGTCCTCCAGCACCATGTACTACATGGGGCGTACCTTCGGTTTGCCGTCCAGGCCTATTGTGGCCATAAACTGTATGCCGATGCTGTCCAGATAACGGGCTATGTCGCGTAAAGTGATTTCCTGTTCCATGGTTATGATGGGAGTGTCATTGTTTCAGGAACGACTCAATGGTTGCTATCAGGTCTGCTTTTGGCACCACGCCGCTTGTCCGCCAAAGTGCCTTGCCTCGGTGGAACAACATCAGTGTCGGCACGGACTGTATGCGGTATTGGTTGGCCGTTGTGCCGTGCTTGTCCACATCTACTTTGATGATGCGGATGCGGTCGCCCAATGTGGCCTTCACCTGTTCCAGCACTGGGTGCATCATCTTGCATGGCTGACACCATGTGGCGAAAAAGTCTACCAATACGGGTTGCCCGCCATTGATTACATCGTTGAAGGATTCCATAATATGTTGTGGTTTGGGTTATGTTGTTTCCGCCCTTTCGTGGGTTATCGGTTGCAAATGTAGTTAAAATCCAATAGAAATGAGCCGGACAATCCATATTTTTTTCGCGTTATGCGGTGTCGGACCTCGTGGGAAAACAATAATGGGATGCATCTGTGTGAGGTGATGCACGCAGAATAGACTCACCCAATAAATGAGGGAGGCTTCTTGATTGAGCAATAAAGTTTGT
>DBLZ01000068.1:0-2881 GCA_002297545.1 Prevotellaceae bacterium UBA711
TGGTGCCATAGGCTTGGTGCTGACTACGGCCGGACTGCCCGAGGAGGCCATGCGCTACCATGAGCTGAGCTACAGGTATGCCATGGAAACGGGCAACACGGACAGTGCCTTGCGTGCAGCGGCCTACACACTGCTTGTCAGTGAGCGTCTGGGGCACAAGGAGGAGGCAGACGCATGGCGCAAGAAGTGCCGCGAGCTGATGGACAGGGAGGAATTTTCCGTCATGACGCGGATGGCCTACTTCCAGATAGAATGCTCCATTTGCCTGGGGCACAATGACTCGCGCTCTTCCATTGCATGGTTCGACAGCATACTGAGCATGAAGGGTGTGGAGGATATGCCTTTCATTGTCTACGACTGCTACAACAATATGCATCAGTGCTATGCCGACATAGCCCGGTACGACAGTGCCTACAGTATCCTGCTGAGAAGCAATGGCTTGCGCGACAGTCTCTTTGAAGAACAGAAGATGGAGAGCCTGCGCGAGCTGACCGTCAAGTACAACGCCAAGGAGAAGGAACTGGCTCTTGCACGCAGCGAGGCAGAACAGGCCGACACACGTTTCCGCCTTGCCCTGTCCTTGGCCGCCCTGGCTGTGGTGGGTGCCGTATTTGCTCTGTATGTCATGCGTCAACGCAAACGCAGGCACGAACGTGAACTGGAGTTCGAGACTCTGCGTCGGGACGCCGAAAGGCAGTTGACCACGCGATACGTGGAGGGACTGGAGAACGAACGTACGCGCATGGCGCGCGAACTGCATGACGGTGTGTGCAACGACCTGACGGCCATACAGATGCGTATGGCTGAGGAAAATCCCGGGTCTCCGGCCCTTGAACTTCTGTCTACGTGCCGGGAGCAGGTGCGACGCATATCACACGAGATGATGCCGCCGGAGTTCAATTATGCCACCATAGACGAGGTGCTGCGATACTATGTGCACAAACTGGACAAGGCTCAGAAGGCATGTGGCCTGACGTACACGTCGGAGCCGGAGGGTGCCGACTGGCAGGTGGTTCCCGATGGGTTGGCGCTGGAGATATACCGCATAGTGCAGGAGGCCATAGGAAATGCCATGAAGCATGCCGGGGCGTCTGACATACGGGTGAGCATGGTACGGACGGATGGCGGCATAGAGTTGAGTGTGAGCGACAACGGCACTGTGCATGCCACGCAGTCCTCAGGCATAGGGATGCGCACCATGAGGCAGCGTGCTGCGGCAGTGGGCGGCAGTTTGAGCATAGAGAGCAATGCCGAGGGAACTGTAGTGCGACTTACGCTGGAAGTTAAACAGCCTGTGGGGACGGTGTGACCGCACATGGGGGGCAATGAGACCGATTCGGGTTTATTCCAATCGGTTCGTTAGATTTCAAATGGCGTTTCGCTTTATATTTGTTGGATTGCAACCGTGTTGGCGAAGGCATAGCGGGCTATGGCGAGGCAACACTGGAAGCAAGACGGTGGATAGAAAGGTAAAACACCTGAAAAAGCAGTGACAAAGAATTAACTCTTATCCCCATTGTCGGTCTGATGGCGACCGATTGGGCTTATATCATGAACAAGAAAGTAGAGATGTCAGGACTGCGCATTGCCGTGGCCGATGACCATCAGCTGGTGTTGGAGGGTTTTGGCAGCCTGTTGGCGAGGAACGGAATGCAGAGGGTGGAACTGTTTCGCTGTGCGGCCGATTTGATTGAGAGCCAGAGGAGGCAGGCTTATGACCTGTATATCGTGGATCTGGAGATGCCGGACATGGATGGCTTTGATCTGATTTTGTCCATACGCAGGATACAGCCCGACGCTACTATAGTCGTTAATACGATACACGATGAATTATGGACGATACGCCGCCTTGTGGCAAACGGGGTGAATGGCATACTGTTCAAGTCGCTGGATTCGTTGCATATCATAGAGGCCATACGCGCCGTGGTGGCCGGCAGGAGGTACTATTGCCTGGAAGTGATGGAGGCGATACAGATGATGGAAGACTGTGGCATGGAACATCCATCGCAGAGGGAGATGGAGGTGTTGCGCGCCATTGCGGATGGGAAGACGTCCAAGGAAATAGCAGAAAAACTTTTCATTTCGCTGAATACCGTGGAGGCTCATCGCAAGAGCTTGTTCACTAAGATGCGTGTTCGCAACACGGCCGATCTGCTGATGAAGGCCATAAGGCGCGGATATCTTGAATGAGTGGTCAGCGGATATTTTGAATGAGCGGTCTGCGGATATCTCCGGTTGCTAAGCCCCGAGAAATCAGTCATCACGGAGACGCCCCGGAGGGGCAACAAGCCGTCAGCCAGGGGCAAGCGAAGCGTCGCCCAGGGTATTATGTCCACCCACAATCCTACGCTCTGAAGGGGCATAAGCGGTAATGAGGTGGCGTCCGGTTTTTGAACATCAATGCTTTTGCCCTTTCTTGGCGTACGTCATCTTGCTGACTATATCCCCAGGGCGTCGCTTCGCTTGCCTTGGGTTGACCAGCAGCCCGTCCCGTTTGTCTGTGGGTTCCTTGGGGCTTCAGCCCGCAATATAGTGGATAGCAGTCCGTTTGCGTATATCTCCATTTTTGACACACCCTTGTTAAGAGTTAGTTCTTTGTCATGGAGCTTTCTGGTGTTTTGCTTTTCTATCCGCCGTCTTGCCTCCCGTGTTGCCTCGTCATAGCTCGCAATGCCTTCGTCAACACGGTTGCAATCGGATGAAGATAAAGGCGAAACGCCATTTGCGATTTGGGTTTATTTTGGGGTTGACGCATCATCTTTGTGTGATGCACCCTCTTGTGTTGTGAGGGAGACGAATATCTCGTGCGTGCGCGTACCTTATATTATATTGCTGTGGTCGGGTAGCACGGTGGTGAGCAACACGATGGGAACACGATGGG
>DBLZ01000068.1:3219-3486 GCA_002297545.1 Prevotellaceae bacterium UBA711
GAACACGATGGGAACACGATGGAAACACGATGAGAACACAACGAGAACTCGACGAAAACTCGACGGAAACTCGACGGAAACTCGACGTGATTTCGCCAATTCCCCCACTTCGCGACGAGAACGCAACGGGAACGCGACGCGAGGACTAAAATACTTTTTTTCGGGCGTTTTGTGTCGTACCTTTGCAGCGTCATGACACAAGGGACGCGCGCCGAGGCCGGAGACGGGCCAAGGAGAAAACCCTGAAATAACCTTATTATCAACCCG
>DBLZ01000081.1 GCA_002297545.1 Prevotellaceae bacterium UBA711
GTTTAGCGGACAGTAATAATTGGAATTAACATTTATTACCCTTAACACCATGGCGTGTTTAGACCGAATTCATTAACTTTGTAAGCACAGAGCAACATATTAACCACGTTTCCCTGCGGCAGTGTACTCCACGTGTCACGGGTGCCGGGAGGCGACAAAACTTATCTACATACTATGGAACAGAACGAATTGAAGAACATTGTGTCACATTTTGCCATCCGAGGCACCGTTGCAGAGATAAAGCCCCTTGGAGCAGGCCTTATCAACGATACCTTGTTGGTCGTCACCGCCGAGGCCGACGCCCCCAACTATGTATTGCAGCGCGTCAACACCAACGTCTTCCCTGATGTAGATCTGGTGATGCGCAACATCTATGCCGTCACCACCCACATACGCAAGAAACTGGAGGCAGCCGGCGAGACAGACATCGACCGCAAAGTGCTCACCTTCATGCCCGCCAAGGACGATACCACCAAACTCTATGCCATTGTGAACGGACAGTACTGGCGCATGATGATATTCATCGACAACGCAGTAACCAAGCAGGCCGTCAATCCCGAGAGTTCCCGCGCCGCCGGCGAGGCATTCGGCCGTTTCCAAGCCATGCTGGCCGACATACCGGTGGAACTGGGCGAGACCATCAAGGACTTCCACAACATGGAGTTCCGCCTGCAGCAACTGCACGACGTCATCGCCAAGGATCCTGTAGGCCGTGTCGCAGAACCAGAGGTACAGGCCATGCTTAAGGAGATCGACACACGTGCCGAATACATGTGCAAGGCCGAACGCATGGGACGCGAAGGCATCCTGCCAAAGCGTGTGTGCCACTGCGACACAAAGGTCAACAACATGATGTTCGACCAGCAGGACAACGTCCTCTGTGTCATCGACCTGGACACCGTCATGCCCAACTTCATCTTCTCCGACTACGGCGACTTCCTGCGCACAGGTGCCAACAAGGTGGCCGAGGATCATCAGAACATGGACGAGGTATGCTTCGACATCGACATCTTCAAGGCCTTCACCGAGGGTTACCTCAGCAGTGCCAGCAGCTTCCTCACCCGTGTGGAGATAGAAAACCTGCCCTATGCCGTGAAGCTCTTCCCCTACATGCAGTGCGTACGCTTCCTTTGGGACTACCTCAGCGGCGACAAGTACTGGAAGTGCCAGTACGCCAACCACAACTTCGTGCGTGCCAACAACCAGCTGCACCTGCTCCTCAGCATCGAGAAGCACGAGCCCGAGATGGAGGCGTTCATCGCACAGTGCCTGAAGCAATAATCACCGCTCCGTACAAGGCGGAGCACCATACATAATGAAACAGAACTATACGTTTATGTCTACTATCAGGAAGTACGCCGAGGGCGGTCACTTCCTGATTTTATCTACAATCGCAGCCATTATCGTGGCCAACCTGCCGGCCACGTCGCAGTGGTACCAAGACTTCTGGCAGCAGCCTCTCCAATTGATCCTTGGAGGCTTCGACCTGTTCAGCCACAACGGCACACCGTTGACCGTAGGAGGCTTCATCAGCGACTTCCTCATGGCCATATTCTTTCTCTCGGTCGGCTTGGAGCTGAAGCGCGAGATATTCTGCGGTGGCGAACTGTCAACCGTACGCAAGGCACTGTTGCCGGTGCTGGCAGCCTGTGGAGGTATGATCGTCCCGACAATAGTCTTCGGCATAGCCTGCCGTCTCACCGGCGACATGCAGTACATGGACGTGCTGGAGCGCGGTATGCCCATCCCCATGGCCACGGATATTGCCTTCTCGCTGGGTGTGCTGTCGATATTCTCAAAGCGCGTGCCCACGGGGTTGAAGGTGTTCCTGGCAGCTCTGGCCGTAGCCGATGACCTGGGCGGTATCCTGGTCATAGCCATCAAGTACACCGACCATATCTCTTGGGAACATCTGGGCGGAGTCCTGGCCTGCGTGCTGGTGTGCATGACGTGCTCCTATTACAGGGTGCGCAACAAGATGGTGTACATGTCCATGGGCATCATCATGTGGTGGTGCATGTTCCAAAGCGGCATCCATTCCACCATCGCCGGTGTGGTGCTGGCATTCTGTATACCGGCCAGGCTGGCTCATGGCTCCAAGTACTACATAGAACGTATACGTGTACAGATAGACAAGTTTCCTCATTACGAGGTCACCTCGTACAACAAGCATACGCCCAATATGCTCACCAACGAGGACATACAGAACCTGCGTTCCATCGAGTCGGCGTCCGACAACCTCATCTCCACGCTTCAGGATACCGAGGACGTCCTGCGCAATCCTGTCAACATGTTCATCATCCCCGTATTCGCTTTCGCCAATGCCGGCGTGTGTTTCGAGGGCATGAGCCTGATCAACCTCTTCAGCGGCGTAGGTCTGGGTGTCTTCCTCGGCCTTGTAGTAGGAAAGTTCTCCGGCGTGCTGCTGGCCTGCTGGCTCAGCATCAAGGCACGTCTCGTGCAGTTGCCCGACGGAGCCGACTGGCATTCCATGGCAGGTGTGGCCATGCTTTGCGGCATTGGTTTCACGGTAAGCATGTTCATGGCGGCCCTGTCCTATCCCAGCGACCTTGACGGCCAGACACCCGAGCTGATGAACACTTTCCTCAACGATGCCAAACTGGGCATCCTGTGCGGCACCATCACCAGTGCCATACTCGGTTCCATCATACTGAACAAGACCTTGCCACGTAAAGCCCGATGAGTAGCACTGCCCATCCTTTTGCCCGTCCGTTATACGTGATGGCCAAGCCCGTGGGGGCACACTGCAACCTGGCATGCGACTACTGCTACTATCTGGAGAAGCAGAAGCTCTATCCCGACACGGCCCGCCATCTGATGTCCGAGCCCCTGACCGAGGTCTTCATACGCGAGTACATACAGTCACAGTTCGTACCCGAGGTGAACTTCACGTGGCATGGCGGCGAGCCCATGATGCGTCCGCTATCATACTACAAAAAGGTGGTGGCATGGCAACGCCAGTATGCCGGCGGGCGCTCCATAATGAACTGCATCCAGACCAACGGCACGTTGCTCACACCCGAGTGGTGCCGTTTCCTGCACGACGAGGGATGGCTGGTGGGCATCAGCATAGACGGCCCCCGGGACATGCACGACGCCTACCGCACAAGGCGCAACGGTGCGCCCACCTGGCACAAGGTGATGCAGGGCATAGACATGCTGGAACGCTATGGCGTGGAGTGGAATGCCATGGCCGTGGTCAACGACATCACCGCCTCCCGCCCCATGGACTTCTACACCTTCTTCCGAGACGAGCTGGGGTGCCGCTACCTGCAGTTCACCCCCGTGGTGGAGCGCATACGCCGGCACAGCGACGGCCGGCATCTGGCTCACGTCATGGATGGTGAGGAGTACGATCTGGCACCGTTCAGCGTCACGCCACAGGCATGGGGCGACTTCCTCTGCACCATGTTCGACGAATGGTATGCCCACGATGTGGGAGAGGTATTCGTGCAGACCTTCGAGGCCACCCTGGCCAACTGGGCCGGTGTCACGCCAGGCGTCTGCTCCCTGTCCGACTGGTGCGGCCATGCCGCCGTTATGGAACACAATGGCGATGTCTACTGCTGCGACCACTTTGTCTTCCCCGAGTACTATCTGGGCAACATACGCAACCGCGGCATCCTGGACATGATGGACAGCGAACGACAACGCACCTTCGCCGACATGAAAACCAAGGGACTGCCCACACAGTGCCGCCGGTGCCCATGGCAGTTTGCCTGCCATGGCGAATGCCCCAGGAACCGCTTCGCCAAGACCACAGACGGTGAGCCCGGTCTCAACTACCTGTGCGAAGGATACCGACGATACTTCAACCACGTGGCTCCCTTCATGGAGCAACTGAAGATCCGCTTCTGCAACAATCAACAATAGCATGCCTTGGCTTCATAGCCGGGGCATCCCCGTATATATAGACAGACACTTGATCATACTGCATCATGACACCTACATGTAGCACTTTGCGCAACGGCATCCTGGCAATGCTCAGTCTGGTGCTGCAAGCCACATCGGGCAACCTGCAATCCACACGCAAGCTCAGGCTGCAGCCTTGGCATGGCAACATCTGATGCGCTTGATCCCCATGGAGGCGGCCTCCTGTCTCCACGGGGATGCCCATTGTGCCGACATGTAGCTGCGGCCATGAAAACGGGTTTTCGCGACTGCATATTCGCGTTTATTCATTCGCATAAACCGGTTCTCCCGGGTCAATAAACCCGAATATATCGTCCCATTCCCGTGCTGCCCGAGCATCCACCTGACGGTGTCACTGCCCTGTAGCCTCGGCATGCATGACTTCCCCTGTGGGAACAGGACAATGTATCAATAGAAACATAAAACATCCACTGACTATGAAAACACAACAAGAGCTGCTGGCCATGGCATCCGCCATGCTTATGCTGAGTGCATGCGGCAATTACGGTCTGACCAATGCCGACCGCGAGTTCTTCGACAGGAAACACGACATGCTCACGGCCGTCTGGACGGAGCCTTTCGGCTATGATGAAGTGAGGAGCAACAATGCCCCCAAGGGGCCTTTCCTGGGCAACGGTGATGTGGGTGTGGTATGTCATACCACGCCCAACGGACAGACTATGCAGCTGAGCAAGGTAGACTTTGTGACGGACGGATGGAATGACTGGGCCGGCGACGGCGCCGCGGCCATAGGCGTGGGCGGTGTCAACATCAGGGTGGACGACAGCACGGCCACAGGATTCCGCTACGAGATGGATCAGTTGCAAACAGAACTGCGCATGGCCACCGGCACCGTTCGCCCCGTGCAGATGACCACGTGGATGAGCGTCAATGACAATTACATAGTGACAGAATTGCGTACCGAGGCTTCTGCTCCGCTGACCGTAAATGTGGAGACCTATGCCTCCGATGCTTCGGAACGCTATGCGGTGACGGCAGACGTAAGGGACGGCATAGCACAGGTCACGCGTCGCACCCGTGCCGATGAAGGCATGCGCTGGGTGTCGCAGGTAGGCGTTTCCACCTGTGTTCTGGGCAGTGCTTCCGCGTCCGGCATTGTGAAGCCCGGACGTGTGTCCACCACCTTCCTGCTCACCGATGACCATCCTGTCTATGTCGTGGCCTATGTCTCTGGCGGCGGTACCGATGACAACGCTCGTCTGGATGAAGCTTACAAGGCATTGGAGGCATGCGACACCGGCAGCATCAAGAAGCTGAAACAGGAGAAGGCCGGCTGGTGGGAAGAGATGTGGACACGTTCCTACGTGGAGACCAACGACTCGCTGCTCGACAGGCACTACCTTTCTTCCATCTACCTGATGGCCTCGGCCCACAATGGCCACACCCCTGCCTGTGGCGGCATGTATGGCGTATGGAACATGGAAGACGACATGATGTATCACGGGGACATACACCTCAACTACAACAGCCAGGCAGGCTTCTACAGCATGTTCTCGGCAAACCGTCCCGAACTGTCCTTGTCCTACTTCGACTTCCTCGAACGCATGATACCGGAGGGCCGTCGCCGTGCCCGCGAGGAGATGGGACAGGTGCATCCCTCCTTGCAGGGCAAGTCTTGCCGCGGTCTGCTCTTCCCCGTCAGCGCGCTGGGCATAGGGTCCTTCTACGGTAGCTACTGGCAGCAGACCGTGGACGCTCCATTAAACGTCCCCCTATTCTGCTGGTACTACGAATACACGGGCGATACGGACTTCCTGCGCACAAGGGCATATCCTTTCCTGCGCGAATGCGGCGACTTCTACGAGGACTACCTGCAGAAGGAAGACCATGGCAACTCCTATCGTTACTGCATCACCACAGGTGCCCATGAAGGCTCTTGGGACCTCAATCCGTCATCCGACCTGGCCTTTGTGGAGCTGACCTTCGACCGCCTGCTGCGCTACAGCGAGGTTCTTGGCGTGGATGCCGACCGTCGCGCCCTGTGGCAGGACATTCTCTCCCATCTGCCCGAGTACAAGGTAATCATGCCCACCATGGAGCCCAACCAAGGTCTGCCCGTGTATGCCAAGAACGAGGCCGGATGGGATTTGCCGGCCCATCTGATACAGATGCATCCGGTATACCCTTGTGAGGTTCTCAACCTGCATTCCGACAGCACCGCTCTGCAAATAGCCCGCAACACCATTTATTATTACGGAGTATCTAACCGGGGCTTTACCGAGACCATGAACGAACTTGGCCTGAGTGCCTTTGTCATGGGCGCTCGCGTGAGCTTCTCGCCCGAGATACTGGTGGACAAGATGAAGGTGCTGATAGGCAGGGCCGGCAAGAACTTCCTCATACGTGACGGTCACCATTGCCTGGAGAAGACTGCCGTGGTGGAGACGGTCAACTCCATGATGTTGCAATCCGTGGACAGCGTGCTGCACCTGTTCCCCTGCTGGACACCCACGCCGGCATCGTTCACACGCCTGCGTGCCAAGGGCGCTTTCATCGTGTCGGCCGGGTATGACGGCAAGGAGGTTACTACCCTGCAAATCAAAAGCGAGCTGGGCAATGAATGCCGCTTGCATAATCCCTGGCCGGGACGTAATGTGTCTGTGACCGAGAATGGCAAGTCTGTATCCCTCGAACATAAGGACGGCATCTATACTTTCCGCACAAAGAAGGGCGGCATCTACGACGTGACACCCATGTGATGACGCACCTGCGGCCTGACAACGCATCCTTACCCATATAATATGAAC
Organism: Prevotellaceae bacterium UBA711; assembly: GCA_002297545.1. Taxonomy (GTDB): domain Bacteria; phylum Bacteroidota; class Bacteroidia; order Bacteroidales; family Bacteroidaceae; genus Physcousia. Next base: position 6,702 of record DBLZ01000081.1, read on the forward strand.
AACCAGCATTCCTGAACATGATGAGAAGAAGCAAACTTGTGTGCGCCTGCCTGTTGGCAATGCTCCTCCCGGCCTTGCCCGTTGGAGCACAGCAGGAGAACGAGTACATAGAGAAGGTTTACGTGATGTTCAAAACCCACCTGGACGTGGGCTTCACCGACCTTAGTTCGGTTGTCACACAGCGATATGTGGACAACTTCATACCTCAGGCCTTGGACGTGGCAGACAAACTGGATGCCGAAGGAAATGGCGAACGCTATGTATGGACCACAGGTTCATGGCTGATATGGAAGTATCTACGTAACGCCACGCCTGCCCAGGCGGAACGTCTGGAAAAGGCCATCCGCCGTGGCGACATAGTATGGAATGCGGTACCGTATACTGTGGAGTCCGAGATGATGAGCCGAGATTTGTTCGAGTCAAGCCTATTGACATTCCAACACCTGGACAAGAAGTACGGCAAGCATACCATAGCGGCCAAGATGACGGACGTGCCCGGACATACCCGCAGCATCATCGCGCCTTTGGCCAAGGCCGGTATCAAATTCCTGCATATCGGTGTCAACCCCGCTACTCCCATACCGGCCGTTCCCGAGATATGCCGATGGCAGGATCCGGAGGGAAACGAGGTAATACTGATGTATCAGCAAGACTACGGTACCGGCGGCATATTGCCCGACGGCAAGACGGCAGTGGCGGTGAACTTCACCGGAGACAACCACGGCCCACATTCTTATGAGCAGGTCAAGGCCATATATGCCAACCTGCACAAGCAATATCCCAACGCCCGTCTGATACCATCTTCCTTCAACGACTTGGCAACCGAGCTTATATCCATGAAGGACGGGTTGCCTGTTGTCACTTCGGAGATAGGCGACACATGGATTTACGACTTCGGCGGATCGCCCATCCGCATGGCACGTTTCCGTGCCCTGCAGGCATTGTACTCACGCTGGCTGAAGGAAGGCAGAATAGACCCCAATAGCGACAGCACAATGGACTTCGTGTTGGAACTGGGACTGGTGGCCGAACATACACAGGGTGTGGATGTCAAGACCCACTTGTGTCACTGGGACAAGTATGATGTGGATGCTTTCGAGAAAGGTCGTCGGGATGGCTGTTTCCGCATGGCGGAGGCCTCATGGCGAGAGTTGGACGACTACCTGACCAACGCCATCGACTATTTGCCCGAGGCTTTGCGTCCCGAAGCTCTGAAGGTCATAGGCGAGGCTGCCGTTCCGCATGTTCCTGCATTCACAGAGGAGAACTCCGAAACCAAACTCTTTGCACCATGGCATCCCGAAGTGATGAAGCGTGCCAAGGTGAAGATTGGAGGCCTCACTTACCAGACGCTGGACAGCAAGGACTACGACCGTTTCTTCGACACATACATGAGGGCAAAGTACGGTTGGGCATTGTTGGACTTCGGCAAATACGGGCTGGATCAGTCGAAAGCCGTAAGTGCGTCCATGCAGGCCGATGTTGTTAGACAAGAGACGGAAAGGGTCAAGGATGGCATACTTACCAAGTACGAATTGGTCTTCCTGCCGTGTAAGGGCGTTGACCGTCGTGTGCTGCCCGGAAAGGTCTACGTGGAGATCAAGGAAAACAAGAAAGGCGATAAGGCCGAAGTGGCAGTGACGTTGCTCGACAAGCCTGCCGTGCGCTTGCCCGAGGCCTATTGGCTGTCCTTCAGCCTGGATGACATTACCGGCATAGTGGCAGAGAAGACAGGCGGCCGCGTCAACGTGATGGATGTGGTGGAGCGCGGAGCCAGACGTATGCATGCCATAGACCGTTACGTGGACCTCATCACCGACCGCGGTACGCTGCGTATATGGAGCAAGACAGCTTTCCTCGTAAATGTAGGCAAGGCCTCAGGCCTGGATTACTCCACGGAATACCCCGACATGCAAGGAGGCATACACTTTAACCTAAGCAACAACCTGTGGGGAACCAACTTCACAATGTGGAACGAAGGCTCACTGACCTACCGCTTCACTCTGGAGTGGACAAAGTAGAATGGTGTGACGTTACGCATACTTTCGCCATCCTATAGTTGGTGAGTATCACACCATGGCGTGTTACCTGCTGTTCTTGGATTATGCGATAGCCACGTTTCAGAAAGAATGGAACTGCCGTAATGGAGGCGTGGACATAAATGGTATCAGCCCCGCACTCATGTTCCAGCTGTTGGCAGAGTAGAGTGGCTATGCCATTACGTTGATACTCGTGGTGGACATACAGATGGTCTAAATACCCTTGCGTGGTGATGTCTCCAAAGCCGAGAATCCGTTCTCCCTCTACAGCGACATATGTCAGGTGCCCACTGAGCGTGGCGTCCCACTGAGCCATATCTATATTCCCGGTGGCCCAGGCGTCCAGTTGTTCAGGACCATATTCCTTGGCGTTGACGATGTGGACGGTGTCATAAAACAGTCGTGCTATCTGTGGCAGGTCGGCCTGTCGGTATCTTCTCATGATCATAGTCTGATGGAAACAATGTGGGGTCAGCGGCAAGGGAGCAGCCTGAGAGCCACCACGGGAAGCGGATGGCAGACGGGCCAATACCGGGTCAGCGGATTTTCCCGG